>JAHJNP010000051.1 GCA_018820745.1 Gammaproteobacteria bacterium | reverse complement strand
GACCACGCGGCGCCAGCCGCGACGGGCAAACAGCGCGCGCAGTTCGGCCGGGGTGGCGCGCAGGCTGGCAAAGTCCGGATGCGACGGCAGCGCCACGCCCTCGACCGCGCCCCCCAGAAGCCAGGCGCCGTTGTCATCCCACACGTCGCTGACGGTCAGCACCGCAAGCATGAAACCTTCACCGTCGCGCAGCGCCACCCGATCGCCCGGCTTCAACTCAGCGGCGATTTTTTGCCGGCTACTCAGGGCGACAGGCAACGGCCAGAAACTGCCGTCATCCAGTTGCCGATCCGACTCGATGCGCGCGCACTGGGCACGCGTCATGAAGCCGGTGAGTGGCGAATAGGCGCCGGTCATCAACATTTCAAGCTCGCACTGCTGCCGCCAGCCAAGGTCGAGCGAAGGCAGGCTCAGCGCTTCCTGTTTGAGTGCGTCACTTCTTGCAGGGTCGATCAGATTGACAAGGGTGCCGCCGTAGGGTGCGATCAGTTGATTCATGTCAGCTCAGGTAAAACTGCGTTAGCCAAAAGTTTTGAAAAACAGAGCAATAAACCGGCCAAGCTCCGATTCGGGCAAATGATTGATGCCGGCGGCGCCACGGCGTCCGCCGCCGCTGTCGAACTGGCTGCACAACTCGTCCGCTCCCGACCGGGCAATCAGCGGCGCGCGCACGCTGACGAGATAGCCGCCGCCCGGTTTCCCCGTGAGCACGGCATGTGCCTGGGTGGGCGACTCGACTGCCAGCTGATTGCCAAACACGCCGGAAATCCGTCGCGCCCATTTCTCGGCGGGCAGCATGAAAATACGCCCGGATGTGCGTGCTTCCTGTGCCTCCACGGCAACGGCGCGCGCCATGTCGTCCTGATAGCCGGTTTTCAGCACTTGATAGGCGGGCGATTCAGCGACAAAGGCGAAGGGATCGGCAAACGGGCGCAGCTGGCGATACAAATCGGCGGGGGCGAAAAACAGGTCGTCGAGCGTTTCGCCGTAGCCGTTGTAATTGAGGCATTCGCCCAGCGACTGCAATTGCGCCAGTTGATCGGCAGACAGGTTCAGGGGTGCGGCGGCCTGACGCGCGGCATCGGCCAGGTTGTCGCCGAACGCGGCGGTGACTGCCCACGCCAGATGCCGGCCCTGCAGATGCCGATTCACCAGCAGGCCGGTGCACACATTGGCATCGGTATCAATGTGCGGATCGAAGTTCGGGTGCACCGGGATGTCGCCCGGCTGGTGGTGATCGAAATAGCGGATCTTCGCGCCCGACTCGAGCAGTTTGTCCAGCGCATCCCGGTTCTTGGACAGCGCAATATCGAGCACGGTGATATGGTCGCCGGCCCCGGCCTCGACCCGTTTCAGCAGGCTGATGTCGCGTTTGGGCCCGGTGACCAGCTCGGAATCGGCGGGCTCGGCCAGGCGCAGCTGGTGCAGCGCGCAGATGCCGTCGGCGTCGCCGTTGAAAACGTCAATGAGGTGCATGGGCAGTTGGGTTAGGTTGGCGCCTGGCGCGGAAGTGCGGCCATTGTATGAAGGCAAGCGCCACAATGACAAGCACATGCAGCGCACTGTAGCGCAGCCAGATGACCGGCAGCGTCGCGTAATGCTGGCGGTCGGTGCTCAGCAGAAACTGCAAGGCGGAGAAATGCTGGCCGTACTTGTCGATTTCACCGGCCAACCCGAGATGCAGAAACAAGGCCGCCAGCGGCAGCGAAACAAACACACCGGCCAGCCGCGCGGCGCGCATCGTTGCTGGCGCAGGCGAGGCGAGCCATGCCGCCGCAAGGAACAGGGTATAGAGCCAGGCACACAGCGCGACAAAGGCCAGCGGCTGCGGTGCGGCGATGAGTTCGGTGAGATTGTCGGTGGCAGCCTGCGCAACCACGCCCCAATAGGCCAGCAGCAGCACCGGCAGCGCTGCCCAGAAATGCAGCGCGCCCAAGCGCCGCCCACGCCAGCGGCGAACGGTCTGCGCGGCCAGGTACAGCAACGCGCCAGGCACCGCGGCCAGCGCCACCCAGCGCAGCCCGGTCTCCCACGGCTCCGGCCAGCGCAGCACCGGACTGCCGACCAGATCGTGCAGGCCTTCATCCGGCACGGCAGCATGCAGCAGCAGAAAAGCGACCCCGCCATATATCAGCAATCCGAACGGCAGTTGCCACAACCGGGCCAGGCCGGACACGCGCCGCCGCGCCAGCCAGGCCGGCCAAACCGACAGCCATCCAACTGCCAGCGCGAGCAGCAGCGCCGACAGCCAGGCGGCATCCGGCCGGAACAACTCGCGCACGTTGTAAGGCACGAAGGCGGCCTGAGAGGCGGCCCAGAACAGCAGGGTCATGCCGCCCAGCATCAGAGGGAAATGCCAGCGTGTGCGGGGAATGGAGGGCGGCTCGACGGTCTCGGCGCGGGAGGACTCCCGCGCGGTGACAGCGCGACGTGGCGCACGCAGCATGCGCCGCGCCGCGCCATAGCCCGCCAGACCACCCAGCCAGGCCAGCAACCAATCAGTGGCGTCGACGATTTTGTGCGGCAGCATCAGCTGCCCCAGTTCGATAGTGGCGGGCATCAGCGCGAGCACCAGCATGGCCAGCGCAAACAACGGGCTGCGCCAGCGCCACGGCTGGCGCGCCACGCCCCACGCCAGCAAAGCGCCGAGCGGCGCAAAGAACAGCGTCTTGCGCAGCACCTCGGTGATGGCGCGATATTCGGTGCCAAAGTAATACACCTCAAACGGCACCCGCTGCACGAAATCGAGCCGGTCTTTGATGAAGGCACCGTCGGTTCGAAAGTCGAAGGGGAACCAGAACACGAACATCAGCGCGGACATCCACCCCGCCGCCAGCGCGAATGGAAGCCACGCTGACCACGGCGGCGCCTGGCTGAAGGACGCCTCGCGGACGGCCAGACGGCCGCCAACCCAGCCCCCCAGTACCGCGCCAGCAGCCGCAGTGAACAGATCGGTGACATCGCTGACCCGCGAATACACGAACAACTGCATGACTTCCAGCGCGGCCGCGGTGGCCAGCGTCATGCCCCAGACGCGCCATGCACTGCGCGTACCGTCGAGCCGCCACAGCAGCGCAAGCGGGGTCCAGATCAGGGCATCGGTGGCGACTTCATACAACGCGTAGGCTGCATCATCCGGCAGGCGGCCAAATGGAATCAGGTTGACCTTGCCATCCCGCCATTGATGAAAAATCTCGACCAGGCTGATGGTCAGGTCAAGCGGCAGAACGTTGTAGACCAGCACCCCGGCCAGATACACCCAGGCCATACGCTCGGCCAGTGCGGCGCGGGCATGGACCTGCTGCCAGGACTGCAGCCAGCCGACGAAACGGTTGCCCGTTCCCCGCCAAGCCAGCACGCCGACGATGCCGCCCAGTGTTTCGGCAAAGATGTCGTTCTGCGATACCGTGCGTTGCGGAAAAAACAGCTGGGTGAACTCGATGCCGACGCTCAGCGCGGAAGCCACCGGAATCAGCGCCAGCGCCGTAAGCACCGTTCGCAGGCGTCGACCACCTGCCGACAGCGCGCCCATCCACAGGAAGGTCAGTGGAATGAACAGCAGCAGATTGGCCACCCAGTCGGCGCGCGAACCGATGCCGAGCTGGAGGAACGGTATTGCACCGAACCGCGCCACCGCTTCGTCCCACGGCAACGCGCGGAATTCCAGCGGCACCAGGCTGCCGTAAATGACAAATGCGGTGTACACCAGCGCGGCCAGCCACAACAGGCTGTGGGAAGTTCCGGTCGTTGCCGCGTTGCGGCTCATGGCCGGGCAGCGTCCAGCGTGTTCAGCACGGCCGGGGCAACGCGTGCGCCGGGGTGCTCCGCTCCCTGCCAGCCGGGGTAGGCCGCCAGTTCACGCGCCAGCCCGTCCGGCAGGCGGTGTGACGGCTGGCCCGCAAGCAGGCGCGGTGTCAGTTCCGCCACCGCGACATCCAGCCAATCGGGGCGATAGCCCAGGGAAAGGTTGTGCACGGCCTCGCCGCCCCGCAAGGGCGTGGCGGCGGCCACCACATTGGCGACCACTCGCTGGCGATACGCCGCACCCTCGGCCTGACGCACCTGGATGCCCGTGCCAGACGCCAGCACGGTGTTGGAGAAAATATCCATGTCGCGCGGTACGTCGTTGTGCGGCTGGATGCGGATCGCATCGCCGCTGCCGTTGATAAATACATTGTCGTACACCGCCACCCGCCCCTCTGCCTGCAGCAGCGCTTCGCTGGGATTGTGCAGGAAGAGGTTGCCATAGACCAGATAGCGATCCTCGCTGCCGGGTCCCGTCAGCGGAACATGCCCCAGCAGGACGTTGGGGCGCGCCTGCGGACCGGGCAACGCGTCCTGCTTGGAAAACACGTTGTAGCGGATCACCGTGTCGTGGCGATCCGCATCGTCACCCGGGCGGGATTTCTGATGCTTGATCTGCAGGTTGTAACCCAGCGTGTGCGTGATGCGGTTGCCCTCGATGACGCCGCCGACAAAGGGGTCGCTGCCATCCGAATCGCCGAGATACATGCCGGTTCCCACCCGCTCGATGCTGTTGTTTCTGACCACCCAGCCGAATGCCGGGCATTTGGTGGAGATGCCCACGCTCTGCTGCGACGCGGCGTGGTCGTGGATGGTGAGATGTTCCAGCGTGATGAAATCGGCATAGCGGCTGTGGCCCTCGGCCTTGACCGCATCCACCGGCAGGTTGCCGCCATCGAGCTGCAGGTGGCGCAACACCAGATAACGCACATTGACCAGACTGACCGTATTGGCGCGCGGCCGCGCGATGAAGCGCGGCGGCGCAGCAGGGTTGGCGGCTTCGATGACGATCGGCTGGCCGGCCTGGCCGGACAGATTGTGGAGCGGCAAGCCCTGGCGGTAATCGCCCGGCGCCAGCAGCAAGCGGTCGCCCGGCTGCAGGCGGCGCAGATAATCGCGGTAGTCTCCCGTGCCCGCGCGATAGTCCGCTGCGGCGGCCACGCCCGTCAGCAGGCAGAACAGTCCCGCGCAGACGACTTGCCGCATCAGCCTGCCGAATCGGGCAGGGGCAGCCCGCTCCTCAGCAGGTCCAGCTTGCCGCAGAGCACGCGGGTCATTCCCCCCACTCCCTGGCGTCCGGTATCCACCACGATGTCGGCCACTTCGCGGTACAGCGGGTCGCGCTGCCGGTAAAGTTCGCGCATTTTTTCCAGCGGGTTGTCGATTTGCAGCAGTGGGCGGTTGCGGTCATGCCGGGTGCGTTCGTAGAGGTGCTCGGGCGTGCCGCGCAAATAAATCACCACGCCATTTTTCTTCAGATTTTCGCGGTTGGTCGGCGACAGGACCGCACCGCCGCCGGTGGCCAGCACGATGCCGGACAGGGCGGTCAGTTCGGCAATCACCGCTTCCTCGCGCTTGCGAAATCCCGCCTCGCCCTCGATCTCGAATATGACCGGAATCTTGACGCCGGTGCGCGCCACGATCTCGTGGTCCGCGTCGTAGAACGTGCAACCGTAGTGCCGGGCCAGCAGACGCCCCACCGTGGTCTTGCCGGCCCCCATCAGTCCGACCAGGAAAAGATTGTCTCGCTTGCTCATGGCGCCATTCTAATTGACAGCCAGCGAATGACGACGGCTCGCGAGGGCCCGGGACGCGAAAATCAGGGCGAAAAAAAAGCGCGGGACAAGCCCGCGCTTGGGTACGCTCCGCAATCAGCGGATCGACAGGCGCTCGTCGAGGATGCGCGGCGTGATAAAGATGATCAGTTCGGTCTTGCTGTTCTCTTTGGTGGTGGTCTTGAACAGATTGCCAAACACCGGAACATCGCCCAGCAACGGAACTTTGCTCACGCTGGAGCTTTCGTCGCCATCGAAAATCCCGCCCAGAACCAGGGTTTCGCCGTTGTTCACGCGCACCTGGGTCTTGATCCGTTTGGTATCGATTGCCGGGTTGTCGCCAATATTCGCGATGTCGCGCACCGCGTCTTTCTGCACTTCGACGGTCAGGATGATCGAGTCATTGTTGAGGATCTGCGGATCGACCAGCAGGCACAGGAAAGCGTCTTTGAACGTCACCGTCGCGGGCGAGTTGGCCGTTCCGGGGGTGATGTACGGGATCTGTGTACCATTCAGAATCACCGCCGGCTTCTGGTTGGACGTCATCACACGCGGATTGGAAATCACCTTGCCCTTGCTGTCCGCTTCCAGCGCGCGCAACTCCAGGTTCAACAAGCTCCCGTTGGCAGGATCCAGCAGATTCAGAATCAGGTTGGGAAGAACATTGGGGGGCGCCTGTCCACCCCCACTGATGCTGCGGCTGCCACTATCGTTTGCTGCCGCAAAGCTCAAGCGCGCACCCAGGTCGCGGCTCCAGCCATCGGTCGCCACCACCACCCGCGCCTCGATCATGACCTGACGCGCCGGCACATCAAGGCGTGCGAGCAGTTCGCGCACTTCCTGAATCTTGCGCGCCGTATCGGTGATGATCAGCGTGTTGGTTTTCAGTTCATAGGTTGCACGGCCACGCTTGGTCAGGACCTTCTGGTCATTCTCGCCCTTGCCCTGCTGCGAGGCCTGCGCCGCCGCTGCGCCGCCCAGGCCCTGTGCCTGCGCCGAGCAGTTCACCGCATTGTTGCCAGCGGAAGCGAGGAAGGCACCGGAGGCAAAGCCGTACAACATGGTTTGCGCTTCATCTGCCCGCATGTAGTTGAGCTGAATGTATTCGGTGGTCAGAGGCTCCAGATCAGCCACCGCAGACCGGGCCTCATACTCGAGCTTCTCCTTGGCCATCAGTTCGTCCTTGGGCGCGATCCAGATCACATTGCCGTTCTGGCGCTTGTCCAAGCCCTTGGTCTGCATGATGAGGTCGAGCGCCTGATCCCACGGCACGTCTTTCAGGCGCAGCGTGAGGTTGCCGGTCACCGAGTCGCTGGCGATGATGTTGAGGCCGGTGAAGTCGGCGATGACCTGCAGCACCGAGCGCACTTCGACGTTCTGGAAGTTGAGCGAAAGTTTTTCGCCGGTGTATTTCACCTTGCCGTCAGCGGTTTTCTTCTGCGCGTCGTCGCTCTGCTTGACTTCGACGATGAAGCTGTTGTCGGTCTGGTAGGCGGAATATTCCCAGCCGCCCTTGGGCTGGATCACCATGCGGGTGTTGTCGCCCAGCGTATAGGTTTCGATGACCTGCACCGGGGTGCCGAAGTCAGCCACGTCGAGGCGGCGCTGCAAGGCCCTGGGCAGTTCGGTGCCGATGAAATCGACCACCACGCCGTTGGCCTGCTGGCGGATGTTGATGCCCGCCTGGGCGTCGGACAGGGTGGTCACGATGCGTGCCTCGCCTGCTGCGCCGCGCCGGAAATCGATGTCGCGAATGCTGTGGGGCGCCCCACCGGGTGCGGCTTCGGCAAAACGCGGACTGACATTCACCGGCGCGGTACCAACCCCGACCCCGACATCGCCCAGCGCGACGAGCAGCGTCTTGCCATCGATCTGTGCTTCGTATTCGACCGACTTGTTCAGATTCAGCACCAGGCGGGTGCGCGTGCCTGCCTGCACCACGTTCACACTGGACAGCGGACCGAGATTGGCCTCCACGGTATTGCGTCCCATGGCGTTGCCGGTATCGGGCAGATCCAGCGCGATGCGCGGCGGGTTGCCGACGGTGAAGCCGGCCGGGATGGCGGTCAGCGCATTCTTCAGAGTAACGCGCACTACGACCTTGCCGCCAGGCAGGGTCGTGGTCTCGACGCTTTGCACCGCGTTGCCGGTGGGGGGCGCAGCATCGGCAGCGCGCACCGCAAACGGCAGCGCCAAACCGGCGAGCAGAGCAATCCCGAACAGATGACGGGTCATTTTTTGGGCAATGCTACGTCCAATGGTTTTGGGCAATGCGTTCATGTCAGCCTCTTTTAAAATCAGTGCTAAAGGTCATTCTTGCAAAAGCAGGGTGCTGGTGCGCTCGGACCAATCTCCGGCGCTATCCTGAACAATTTCACGCAGGCTCATTTCGCCATCGCTGATCTGCGTGATGAGGCCGAAGTTCTGGCCGGCGTAATTGCCTTTTTTGACGTGGTAGATCGCGTTGTCCGGTGTTTTGATCACCGCGTGGATCACGCCTTGTCTGGACAGCATGCCCACCATTTTTAGGGTTTCCAGCGAATAGGCCTCAAGCGGCTCTTTCGGGCGATTGAGGTCGGGCTGCATGCCGCCACCGCCGCCGGTCGAGAGTTTTCTCGGCTTGAAGGGGTCGGGCAGGTCGAAGGCGTTGTAGGTGAACGGCTCATACAGCTTGACCTGCGGCAGCGGCTCGATTTTCCCCTGCATATCCTTGCCGGTCTCGGCGACAAAGGTTTGCAGATCGTCCATACTGCCGCCGCTGCAGCCGGTCAGGCCCAACACAAAGAGTAAGGTGGCCAGGCGCTTCATTTCTTCTGCTCCTTGGCTTGCTGTTTACGGGCGATGACTTCCTCGTCATCCAGATAACGGTAGGTTTTGACGATGGCATCCATGTTCAGCACGCCACTTTTGGCCGGTTCCAGGGCGATATTCTGCAAGGTCACGATACGCGACAGCTTGGAGACATCGCTGACGAAGGCTGCGATATCGTGGTAGCCACCGGTGACTTTGACGCGAATCGGCGTTTCGGCATAAAACTCGGAGACGGTTTCGGCATCGGGCTTGAACAGATCAAACTGCAGACCGCGTCCCAGGCCCGCCTGGTTAACGTCGGTGATCAGCGCGTCCATTTCCTGCTTGTTGGGCAATTGCTTCAACAGCGCGCCGAAGGCCTGCTCGATGTCGGCCAGCTGCTTGGTGTAGGCCTCCAGATTGATGGCCTGGTTTTTCTTGGTGGTGAACACGCTGCGCAGTTCGGTTTCCTTCTGCTTGGCCGCATCCAGCGTTTCCATCCCGCCGCGCCAGTCGAACCACCAGCCCGCCAGCACGATCGCCACGCACAGCAAGCCCAGCGCCGCCAGCTTGGTCGGCAACGGCCAGTCGGCCAGCGTTTTCAGGTCGAGTTTATTGAGGTCGTCCAGGGTCATGCTTTGCCCCCCTTGTTGTTTGCGTCATCCGTCTGCTGGCGGGCCTGTTTGACCGACAGCACAAATTCGTTGGCGCGCAGATTGTTCACGGTAGCCGACTTGATTTCGACCAGGTTGGCCGACTCGAACCAGGGCGAGTCATTCAGATTGCGCATCAGGGTGGACACGCGCGCGCTCGACTGGGTATAGCCGCTGATGGTGATGATGTCGCCCGCCTGCTTGAAGGACTTGAGGTAAAGCCCGTCGGGCATCAGACGAATCATCTGGTCGAACAGGTGAACGACTTCGGTGCGATTGGATTGCAGGGTCTCGACAACCTGCTTGCGCTCCAGCAGCGCCTGCGTCTGTTCGCGGATTTTCTTGATTTCGCCGATCTGGCCGTCGAGCTTGGCGATTTCCTGCTGGAGGAAGGCATTGCGCGCATCCTGCGTCGACTGGCGCGAAGCGATCACGCTATGCCCGAGGACGACGGCGATCACGCCCGCCGCCACGGCAATGCCGAGCAGAACATTGAACTGGCGGCGCCGCGCGGCGCGTGCCAGTTCGCGATGGGGGAGTAGGTTAATGCGGATCATTGGGGGTCAAACCTCCGCATGGCAAGGCCGCAAGCGACAAAGAGGGACGGCGCATCGGCGGTCAGTGCCTGCGGCCGGATTTTGGAGCCAACTGCCATGTTGGCAAACGGATTGACGACCATGGTCGGAGTGCCGGTGCGCTGGCCGACGACTTCATCGATGCCGGGAATCATGGCGCCGCCACCGGCCAACAAAATCTGATCAACCTTGCGATACTGGGTGGACGTGGTGAACAGCTGCAGGGCGCGGCCGATTTCCATCGCCAGCGTTTCGCTGTAGGGTTGCAACACTTCCATGTCGTAGCTTTCGGGCAGGGTGCCGCGGCGCTTTGCGTTCTCGGCCTCTTCGTTGGTCATGCCGTAGCGGCGCGAAATTTCGTTGTTGAGCTGGTTG
>JAHJNP010000050.1 GCA_018820745.1 Gammaproteobacteria bacterium | reverse complement strand
CGTCATCGCCGAAACCGGCGCCGGCCAGCACGGCGTCGCCTCGGCCACCGTCGCCGCGCGCTACGGCATGGAGTGCGTGGTCTACATGGGCGCCGAAGACGTCATCCGCCAGGCACCCAACGTCTTCCGCATGAAGCTCTTGGGCGCCACCGTGGTGCCGGTGTCCTCCGGCTCCAGGACGCTGAAGGATGCGCTCAACGAGGCGATGCGCGACTAGGTCACCAACGTCGAGTCGACCTTTTATATCCTCGGCACCGCCGCCGGCCCGCACCCGTACCCCATGCTGGTGCGCGACTTCCAGTGCGTGATCGGCCGCGAATGCCTTACCCAGATGCCCGAGCTCACCGGCCGCCAGCCCGATGCCGTGATCGCCTGCGTCGGCGGCGGCTCCAATGCCATCGGCATTTTCCACCCCTATATCCCGCATGAGGACGTGCGCCTGATCGGCGTCGAGGCCGGCGGCTCCGGGATCGCTTCGGGCAAGCACGCCGCGCCGCTGTCGGCCGGCACCCCGGGCGTGCTGCACGGTTTCCGCAGCTACCTGATGCAGGACGAAAACGGCCAGATCATCGAAACCCACTCGGTTTCCGCCGGCCTCGACTACCCCGGCGTCGGCCCCGAGCACAGCTACCTGAAGGATGCCGGCCGCGCCGAATACGTCGCCATCAACGACGACGAAGCCCTGGCCGCCTTCCACGACCTGTGCCGCTTCGAGGGCATCATTCCGGCACTCGAATCCAGCCACGCCGTCGCCCAGGCGAAGAAGCTCGCGCCGACGATGAAGAAGGACCAGATCATCCTGGTCAATCTCTCCGGGCGCGGCGACAAGGACATCGACACCGTGGCGAAGCTGTCGGGGATTACGCTGTAACGATGGGGAAACTGGAGAAAATCCTGGACCAGATATTGCGTGGCGGAAGTGATCAGAATGTCGGCTTTGATGATTTGACGTTCTTGCTTGAGAGCCTGGGTTTCGAAAAGCGGATCAAGGGCAGCCATCATGTATTCAGCAAGGCCGGTGTTGAGGAAATCATCAACATTCAGCCCGCTGGAAGTAAAGCCAAGCCATATCAGGTAAAGCAGGTCAGGCTCATCATCGTGAACTACAAACTGGCGGGAGAATGAATATGTATCGATATGAAATCATCCTGTATTGGAGTGCCGAGGATGCAGCGTTTATTGCCGAAGTTCCGGAATTGCCAGGATGCATGGCGCACGGCGATACGCAGGATGATGCCTTGCATCATGCCCAGGAAGCCATGGCCGCATGGATTGAAGTGGCGCAGGAAATAGGACGACCCATTCCCGAGCCGCGCGGGCGGCTGATGTATGCGTAAAAATATCAAGGCCATGGCGAATGCAGGGGATTATGTTTTTCCCCCCGCCTTAATCATTTAATAAAGCTGTTTTTCTCAGAAGACTGAACCATGAGCCGCATCGGCCAGACCTTTATCGCGCTCAAAGCGCACAACAAAAAAGCCCTGATTCCCTTCATCACCGCCGGCGATCCCGGCAAGGGGCTGACGGTGCCGCTGATGCACGTGCTGGTGGAGGCCGGTGCCGACATCATCGAGCTCGGGGTGCCGTTTTCCGACCCGATGGCCGACGGTCCGGTGATCCAGCGGGCGTCGGAGCGGGCGCTGGCGAACAAGGTCGGGCTCAAGGACGTGCTGGCGATGACGGCTGAATTCCGCAAGACCAACACGACGACGCCGGTGGTGCTGATGGGCTATGCCAATCCGGTCGAGCACATGGGTTACGAGACCTTTGCCCTGGCGGCGAAGGCGGCCGGGGTGGACGGCGTGCTGACGGTGGACATTCCGCCGGAGGAATCGGCGGGCGTGTCGGATGTGTTCAAGGCACACGGCCTCGACCCGATTTTCCTGCTGTCGCCGACCACGCCCGAATCGCGGGTGGAACAGGTGGCGGCGGTCGCCGGGGGTTTCATTTACTACGTGTCGCTCAAGGGCGTGACGGGGTCGGCCAATCTCGATATGGATGAAGTGGCGCAAAAGCTTGCCATCATTCGCAAGCATTGCGACCTGCCGGTCGGCGTGGGCTTCGGCATCCGCGACGCCGCCACGGCCGAGGCGGTGGCGCGGATTGCCGACGCCGTGGTGGTGGGCAGCCGCATCGTGAGCGAGATCGAGACCGCGCCTGAAGGCGAGTGCACCAACCGTGTCAAGCAGCTGGTGGCCGAGTTGCGCCGCGGCGTCGACGCCGCATCAAAATAAACCTGAAAACCCCACCACAGAGACACAGAGACACAGAGGCACGGAGAACGGCAGGAAATCAATGGGTCGCCGATCAACCAACCTTCACCCATCGGGTGGGCGCACTGACACACGCAAGGTGTTGTTTTTCCTCTGTGCTCTGTGTGCCTCTGTGGTTCAACTGCGGTTTCAAGGATAAACGGAGAAAAACATGAGCTGGTTCCAGAAAATACTGCCGCCCAAAATCAAGCGCCGGGTGGAGGCGCGCAAATCGATGCCGGAAGGGCTGTGGTCGAAGTGCCCGGCGTGCAACGAGGTGCTCTACCGCGCCGACCTCGAAAGCAACCTGGAGGTGTGCCCCAAGTGCGGACACCACCACCGCATCGGCGCCCGCGCGCGGCTGGCCATGCTGCTGGACACGGAAGGGCAGCATGAGATCGGCGCGCAGGTGACGCCGCTCGACCCGCTGAAATTCAAGGACGGCAAGAAATATCCCGACCGCCTGAAGGAAGCCCAGGCAGGCACCTCGGAAACCGACGCGCTGGTGGTGCTGGGCGGCAGCGTCAAGACGGTGCCGGTGGTGGCGGCGGCGTTCGAGTTCAAGTTCATGGGCGGATCGATGGGCTCGGTCGTCGGCGAGCGCTTTGTTCTCGGCGTGGAAGCGGCGATCGAGTCGAACTCGGCCTTCGTCTGCTTTGCCGCCAGCGGCGGCGCGCGCATGCAGGAAGGCCTGTTCTCGCTGATGCAGATGGCGAAGACCTCGGCCGCGCTGACGCAGTTGTCGCGCAACCGTCTGCCCTTTATTTCGGTGCTGACCGACCCCACCATGGGCGGCGTGTCGGCCAGCTTCGCCATGCTGGGCGACCTGATCGTGGCCGAGCCCAATGCGCTGATCGGCTTCGCCGGCCCGCGCGTGATCGAGCAGACCGTGCGCGAGACGTTGCCGGAAGGCTTTCAGCGTGCCGAGTTCCTGGTCGACAAGGGCGCCGTCGACCGCATCATCGACCGCCGCCAGATGCGCGACGAACTCGCCACCGCACTGGCGATGATGATGGGCCGGCCCGCGCTGGCCGCCTAGGGCGTGGCGGCACGCTCGGGCCTTTCGCTGGCCGACTGGCTGGAACGGCTGGAGCGGCTGCATCCCAGCACCATCGAACTGGGGCTTGACCGGGTGCGCCGGGTCAAGGATGCGATGGGCCTGGCGCCGACTTTTCCGCTCGTCCTCGTCGGCGGCACCAACGGCAAAGGCTCCACCTGCGCCTATCTCGAAGCCATCCTCGGCGCCGCCGGTTACAGGACCGGCCTCTACACCTCGCCGCACCTCTTGCGCTACAACGAGCGGGTGCGGATCGCCGGCCAGGTATCCACCGACGCCGCGCTGGTGCAGGCGTTCGAACGGATCGACGCCGCGCGCGGCGACACCTCGCTGACCTATTTCGAATTCGGCACCCTGGGCGCGATGGCGCAGTTCATCGACGCCGGCGTCGACGTGGCCATACTCGAGGTCGGTCTTGGCGGTCGGCTCGACGCGGTCAACGTGTTCGACGCCGCGGTCGCGGTCGTCACCAGCGTCGATCTCGACCACATGGATTATCTGGGCGACACCCGCGAGCAGATCGGCTTCGAGAAAGCGGGGATCTACCGTCGCGGCCGCCCGGCCATCTGCGCCGATTCTGCGCCGCCCGCCAGCCTGCTCGAGCATGCCCGGCAGATCGGCGCCGACCTGTGTTGCGTGGAGCGCGACTTTTCCGCGCAGCGCGAGGGCGACCGCTGGACCTATCGCGGTCAGGCCGTCGCCTGGCCTGCACTGCCGCTGCCCGCCATGGCGGGGGCCTTCCAGTTACGCAACGCAGCCGCTGCGCTGGCGGTGTTGGAGGTCATGCGCGACCGTCTGCCGGTGAGCGAGGCGGCGATCCGTCAGGGGCTGGTCCAGGCCTGTGTGGCGGGGCGGTTCCAGCGCATTGCCGGTGCGCCCGACGTCATTCTCGACGTGGCGCACAACCCGGAAGCGGCACGGGCACTGGCCGCTACCCTGCGCGAACAGCCGGTGGCCGGACGCACGCTGGCGGTGGTGGGCATGCTGGCCGACAAGGATGCGGCGGG
>JAHJNP010000049.1 GCA_018820745.1 Gammaproteobacteria bacterium | reverse complement strand
CCGATCGCCTACAAGCTCGGCATCGACCCGATCTGGTTCGGCGTCATGCTCGCGGTCAACATGCAGACCGCCTTCATGCACCCGCCGTTCGGCTTCGCGCTGTTCTACCTGAAGAGCGTCGCGCCGAAGTCGATCCGCACCGCAGACATCTACCGCGGCGCAATTCCCTTCCTGGTCATCCAGCTCGCCATGGTCGCGGTGGTGCTGGCCTTCCCGCAGGTGGTGCTGCGCGACCCGCCGCCGGACGCCAGCAGCGTCACCGAAATCCCCATCGACGTCGATCCCGACGCCTACTACCTGCCGGCCGAGTGGCGCTGAACCCGGGTTCGCCCAAGGGTTTGAACCTGAAAACCGCAGTTGACCGCTTGCCGGCTGAAGGAATGCCGCATGAATTCAGAGGCTTTCTGCTTCGATTGAGCTTACTTGTTGGGTGAGTTAGCTACGCACCCGCTGGTACGTCTGGTCGCGCGCCTACCTTTGTCGCACCTCGTTGCAGGCACCGGCCTGCCGCCTTGTTGCTTCGCGGCAGCCACGCGCCCAGACGCACCATCGAGCGCGTCCATCTACGGTTTCCAGGTTAAAACGTGAGAAAATGAACAACTTCGCGCATCACCTGTCAGACGCGCGTCAATTGCAAACCTCACACTCCAGGGACTGAATCCATGAGCGAACTCATCATTGAAGACCTCGTCGCCGGCAGCGGCGACACCGCCACCGCCGGGCAAACCGTGACCGTGCATTACACCGGCTGGCTCACCGACGGCAAGAAGTTCGACTCCAGTGTCGACCGCAACGACCCGTTCGAATTCCGCCTCGGCGCAGGCCAGGTCATCGCCGGCTGGGACCAGGGCGTGGCCGGCATGCAGATCGGCGGCAAGCGCAAGCTCACCATCCCGCCGGAACTGGGCTACGGTTCCCGCGGTGCCGGCGGCGTGATTCCGCCGAACGCGACGCTGGTGTTCGAAGTGGAACTGCTGGGGCTTCGCTAAGTCTATCCTTCAGTTTCCAACCAGGAGGGAACGGGACGAGCCGCACTGGCTGCCCCGTTCCCTCTTGTGCTTTTACAGACGGGTAAAATCCCCCCATGACACACGCCCTGTTTTCCCACCGCAAGCACTGGGCGGCCCGCCTCGGCACCGCCCCCTTCCTGCCGATGACGCGCGCCGAAATGACCGCGCTCGGCTGGGACGCGTGCGACATCATCCTGGTGACGGGTGACGCCTACATCGACCATCCCAGCTTCGGCATGGCGCTGGTGGGGCGGCTGCTGGAAGCGCAGGGCTACCGCGTCGGCATCATCAGCCAGCCCGACTGGCACTCGGCCGACGCCTTCCGCGCGCTGGGCCAGCCGACGCTGTATTTCGGCGTCACCGCGGGCAACATGGATTCGATGGTCAACCGCTACACCTCCGAGCGCAAAACCCGCTCCGACGACGCCTACACGGCCAACGCCGAGCCCAACAAGCGGCCCGACCGCGCGGTGACCGTCTACGCCCAGCGCTGCCGCGAGGCCTTCCCCGGCACCCCGGTGATCATCGGCTCGATCGAGGCCAGTCTTCGCCGCATCGCGCATTACGACTACTGGTCGGACAATGTGCGCCGCTCGGTGCTGCCGGACTCCAAGGCCGACCTGCTGATCTTCGGCAACGCCGAACGCGCGCTGCTGGACGTCACCCACCGCCTCGCCCGCGGCGAAAAGATCGGCGACATCCGTGACCTGCGCGGCACCGCCTTCATGGTGGCGCGCGACTGGAAGCCGCCCACGCCGGAGGCTGACGTTGAAGGCGGCTCAGCCTGGATCGAAGTGCTGTCGACCGAGCTCGACACCCCCGGCGCCATCGACGCCCACGTCGACCCCTACGCGATGACGCCGGACGCGCAAGCATCCGGCGGCGGCGCCGCGCAGTTGCCCGCGGGTACAGCGCCGATCAAGATCATGTCCAAAACCGAGCGGCTGACCGCCCGCCAGGACGTGCGCGCGCGCACCGTGATCCGCCTGCCCGACTACGACCAGGTGAAGAACAACCCGTCGCTGTACGCCCACGCCTCGCGCGTGTTCCACCTCGAATCCAACCCCGGCAACGCGCGCGCCCTGCGGCAGGCGCACGGCGAGCGCGACGTCTGGCTGAATCCGCCGCCGATTCCGCTTTCCACGCCGGAGATGGACGCGGTGTACGACCTGCCCTACGCACGCGCGCCGCACCCGAGCTACGGCGACGCCAAGATTCCGGCGTGGGAGATGATCCGCTTCTCGGTCAACATCATGCGCGGCTGCTTCGGCGGCTGCACCTTCTGCTCGATCACCGAGCACGAGGGCCGCATCATCCAGAGCCGCTCCGAAGACTCGGTGATCCGCGAGATCGAGGCGATCCGCGACAAGACGCCCGGCTTCACCGGCGTGATTTCCGACCTCGGCGGGCCGACCGCGAACATGTACCGCATGGCGTGCAAGTCGGAAAAAATCGAGAAGGCCTGCCGCCGGCTGTCCTGCGTGTTTCCCGACATCTGCGACAACCTCAACACCGACCACACGCCGCTGATCCACATGTACCGCCGCGCGCGCGCGCTGCCCGGCGTCAAGAAAATCCTGATCAGCTCGGGCCTGCGCTACGACCTCGCGGTGCGTTCGCCCGAATACGTCAAGGAACTGGTGCAGCACCACGTCGGCGGCTACCTGAAGATCGCGCCGGAGCACACCGAGTCCGGCCCGCTGTCGAAGATGATGAAGCCCGGCATGGGCGCCTACGAGCGCTTCAAGGACATGTTCGAGGCGGCCTCGAAGGCGGTCGGCAAGAAGCAGTACCTGATCCCCTACTTCATCGCGGCCCACCCCGGCACCACCGACGAGGACATGCTGAACCTGGCCATCTGGCTGAAGAAGAACGACTTCCGCCTCGACCAGGTGCAGACCTTCCTGCCGACGCCGATGGCGCTGGCGACGACCATGTACCACACCGAAAAGAACCCGCTGAAGAAGGTCCTCGGCGGCAAGGGCGAGTCGGTATCCGTCGTCAAGCAGGGCCGCACGCGGCGCCTGCACAAGGCCTTCCTGCGTTATCACGACGCGGAAAACTGGCCGCTGCTGCGTGAAGCGCTGAAGGAAATGGGCCGCGACGACCTGATCGGCAACAGCAAGAAGCATCTCATCCCGCTGTTCCAGCCCGCCGGCACCGGCAGGCAGCCGGAAGGCACCCGCACCCCGCGCGCCGAAGACAAGCGCGCCAGGACCGGCACGGGCAAACCCGGTTCAGCCAACCCCCATGCGGCCAAGCCTGCGCAGGCCAAGTCGGCCCAGCCCAAGCCGGGCGCCAAGCCCGCGCCGGCCGACCGCGGACGGCCGCCTCAGGTGCCCAAGCATCCTCTGAGCCAGCGCGGTGGCGGCGGCAAGTCGCGCTGATGTTCGCCCCTTCCTTGCAACTTGTATCTTGTAACGTGCATCTGAAATGACGACTCCCAGCGACATCCTCCGCGCCAAGCTCAACCTCGAAACCGCCCAGCTCGCCTGGCCCGAACTCGAACGCCACTTCGCGCGCGGCGACGTCATCAAGGTCGCCGTTGGCGTGGACCTGATCGACGCTGCCCTGCACATGGCCGAGAACGATGCGGCGACGGTGCAGGCCTGGCTCGCCGACGGCCGCATCGCGCGCGCCGAACTCGCCGACGCCGAGGACTGGCATGCGCGCCAGCCGATGTTCTGGGCGGTGGTGGTGGCACCGTGGGTGCTGGTGCAGGAAGTGCCGAAGCAACTGGCGTCGTAATCCGCCTGAATGGCGCCTACAAAAAAGCCCGCCGAAGCGGGCTTTTTTATAGGCGCAAACCGCTCAGGCAGCCAGGCTGTCCTTCACCCGCACCAGGCGCGCACGCGCTTCGGTCGCGACGCCGTGCACGGCGGGATTGCTCACCAGCTTCTGCATGATGCCGGGGTCGAGGAAGGACACCGTCACCTTGCCGTCTTCCTCTTCGCGCACCACGACGTTGCACGGCAGCAGCATGCCGACGTCGGGTTCGGCGCTGATGGCCTGATGCGCCAGCGGCGGGTTGCAGGCGCCGAGAATGCGGTAGGGGCGAAGGTCGACGTCGAGCTTGGCCTTCATCGTGGCCTGCACGTCGATGTCGGTCAGCACGCCGAAGCCTTCGGCCTTCAGCGCGGCAGTGACCTTCTCCACGGCGTCGTCGAAGGGGCCACTGATCTGGGTGTCGAATCCGTATTCACTCATGTTGTTGCTCCTGGTTTGGATGATTTCAATGGTGTCATTTTACCTGTCCCTGCCCGGCAGGCGGCAGAAAAGCGTCAGTCTTCCAGCGATTGCCGCTCCATTTTCCTCCATAGCTGGTACACCGGGTCGGACCACAGCGACTTGATGTAAGCCACCACATCCTGCATTTCCTGCTCGGAGAGCTTGCCCTTCCAGGCCGGCATGTTGCCCTGCCCGCCGGGGCTGCCTTCGCGGATCATTTCCAGCAGCACGGCCGTGGGGTGGTGCCAGGCGTGCGCGCTGTCATCGAGCGGCGGCGGCGGGAAGCGGCCGGCAGCGTCGCGGATGCGCCAGTCGCCGGGCTGGCCTTTTCCGCCGACCCCGTGGCATTCCAGGCAGACCTTTTCATAGACGGCCTTGCCGCGCGCCACCTGCGCCGGGTCCAGCTTGCGTTCGATCAGGGTCTCGTCGCCTTCGGTCTGTCCGGCCTGGGGCGTTCCGTCGCAGCCGGACAGCCCCAGCCCGACGATCAGGGTCGCGAAGATTTTCCACTTCATGCTCTTCATGGTTCTTCTTTCGTGTAGGAGACAGGAGAGAGAGCGCACCTCGCCTTAAGTTCCACCCGCATTGTTGTTCGGCAGCACCCCGTCCAGCAGACGCCGCATGTTGCGCCAGTGCGAGCCCTCCCAGTACACCCGCCCGCACGCATCGCAGGTGCTGAAATGCTCGTAGAGCACCTGCACCCGGGGTGGCAGGCGATCCAGCACGCTGGCCTTGTCGACCGGGTGCAGCGGCGTATTGCAGTGCAGGCACAGGGTGAACGGCCGCGCGCTGCGCGCCAGGTCGAGCCGCTCGACGATCTCCCGCAGCTGATCTTCCGATTTCAGCGCATGCACATAGCAGCCGTGCGTCACCGCGCGACGCTTCAGCAATTCGCGGTCGCGCGTCAGCACAATGCGGCCGTCGTGCTCGGCAATCGCCACGATGTCGTCGTCGTGAAAGTGGTTGTCGTACAGCGTG
>JAHJNP010000048.1 GCA_018820745.1 Gammaproteobacteria bacterium | reverse complement strand
GTGCTTGCCCTGGTCGCGGAAATATTCGGCGATCGACATCGCATACGCCGCGCCGTTCAGCCGCATCAGCGGCGGATGGTCGGCGGGCGCGGCCACCACCACCGCGCGCGCCATGCCCTCGGGTCCGAGAATGCGGTCGATGAATTCCTTGACCTCGCGGCCGCGTTCGCCGATCAGTCCCACCACCACCACGTCGGCTTCGGTGTAGCGCGCCATCATGCCGAGCAGAATGCTCTTGCCGACGCCGCTGCCGGCAAACAGGCCGAGCCGCTGTCCGCGCCCTACTGTCAACAGGCCGTTGATCGCGCGCACGCCGACGTCCAGCGTCTGCCGGATCGGCGCACGCTCCAGCGGATTGATCGGCCGGCTGTACAGCGGCACCCGGCGTTCCAGCGACAGCGGGCCGAGGCCATCCAGCGGCCGGCCGGCGCCGTCGAGCACGCGCCCCAGCAAGTGATCGCCGACCGGCACCTGACGCACCCGGTCCTGCGCGCGGCGACGCGGCACATAGCGCATCCCCAGGCGGGGCGGCTGCGCCGCCATCGTGTTGTCCGGAACCACCCGCGCGCCCGGCATCACGCCGTAGATGTCGGTGGCCGGCATGATGAACAGGCGGTCGCCGGAAAACCCGGCCACCTCGGCCTCGATGCTCTGTCCGCCGGGTACCTGCACATGACACTGGCTGCCCACCGGCAGTTGCAGCCCCACCGCCTCCATCACCAGACCGGACACTCGGGTGAGGCGCCCGCTGGCCGCGATCGGCGCTGCCCAGCTGACCGCACGCCGGCAGTTGGCCAGGTATTCGCGCAGGCGGACGATGCGGTCCATTAGCCTAAAATCCCTGAACCACAGAGGCACAGAGGCACAGAGAAAACAAGCTGCTTGCTCCGCCTCGCGACCCCACCTATCGACGGGCTTCCAGCAAGTCGACAACCCTTGGGTTTCTCAATCATCTCTGTGCCTCCGTGTCTCTGTGGTGAGGGGTTAAAGATCACTCGAGCCAGTTCTTGTTGCTGCCGAGCACCTGCACCACCTGGCGCCAGCGCCCGGGCAGCGTGGCGTCGAGGTCGCCCTGCGCGGTTTCGATCATGCAGCCACCCCGCACGATGCGCACGTCTTCCACGATGCGCAGGCGGTTCTTGTCCAGCACCTGGTCGAGGTGCGGCCGTACCAGCGCGGCATCGTCCGGGTTCAGCAGCAGGCGCGCCTCACGACTGGTTTCCGCCATCTGTTTCAGCGCCAGATTGACCACATCGAGGATCCGTTCCGGACGGACCGCGAGCTCGCCCGCCACCACCTGGCGCGCCACGTCGAGCGCCAGTTCCAGCACCATGTCGGCGAGGCGAAAATCGAAGTTGTCGAGGGTGTTGCCGAAGCTTTCGGCCAGCTGTTTCATGCGCCCGCAGGCCTGTTCCCCTTCCACCCGCCCGGCGGCCAGCCCTTCGGCGTAGCCCTCGGCGCGCGCGGCGTCGCGTAGCCTGGCGAGCTCGGCTCCGGCGTCCTCGGCGGGCGTCGCCGCCTCGCTGGCGGACGCCGCCAGTTCCACTACTTCCCACTGTTCAAACGCCGTCGCCTGATTGGGCGTGACCTGCTTGAGCGGGGTGTCGTCGTCGGTGCTCATGCCGCCTCCTCTTCCGGGAACAGGATCGCGCCTTCTGCCGCCAGCCGCCGCAAAGTGGCGCCGGTCTCGTCCTGCGCCGTCTGGATCGCGGTCACCGGCAGGGCGCCCAGGGTGTCGAGATCATCGCGCATGCGCTGCGCCGCGGTCGGGCTCATCACCGCGGTGAGCGCATCGAGCACCCGCCCATCGCTGCCCTTCAGCGCATACAGCAGGGTGCGCGCGCCGACGTTGCGCAAAAAAGTCTTGCGGCTCGCTTCCGGCAGCCGCGCCAGGTCTTCGAATGCGAGATGGCGCACACGCAGGCGCGCGGCCAGCGCCGCATCGTTCTGGTCGAGCTGGCTCAAGGCGGCTGCCGCGCTGCCCTCGCTCATCTGCCCCAGCAGGCTGGCGACGGCGGCTTCGCCCTGCGCCGGCGCGACGGCATCGAGGCTGGCCAGCCAGTCGTCCAGTTCGCACAGCATGTCGGCGCTGGGTGCGTCGCTGTGCGCCAGGCTCTGCAAGGTATCCGCGCGCGTCTTGCCGGGAAGCAGGTCGAGCACCGCGGCCGCAACGTCGCGCGGCAGCGGCGCCAGCACCACGGCAATCAGCTGCGGCGGCTGCGCCTCCAGCAGGCCGGCAATCTCCGCCGGTTCGCGCCAGGCGAGTTTTTCCAGCGTCTGCGCACCCGCTGCGCCCAGGCGCTGCAGCATCGCCTGGGCGCGTTCCGGACTGAGTGCGCGCTTCAGCGCCTCGTCGAGAAAACGTCCGGTGTCGGCGGCAAATCCGGTCTGTTCGGCGGCCTCGGCGGCGTAGTCGTGCAGGATCGTGCGCACGCGTTCGCGCGGCAGCATCTCCAGTTCGCGCATGGCACTGCCCAGGCGGCTCACTTCGAGTGGGCTCAGGTAACGGAACACGGCAGCCGTGGCCTCCTCGCCCAGGGCGAGCAGCAGCGCCGCGGATTTTTCGATGCCGGCCTGGCTCATGCGCGCATCCATAGCTTGATGACATCCGCCGTCACGCGCGGATCGGCCAGCACCCGGCCGCGCACAGCGTCAAGCTCGACGTCGAAATCCGCCGTCTCCGCCACAGCGGCGGGCATCCGGCGGGCACGCCGCCATGCCGACACCGCGAGCAGGATCAGCGCCGCAGCGGCAGCGGCCAGCGACCATTGCGGCAAGGCGAACGAACTGACCGCGGCGGGCGGCGGGTTGGCCGGCTGCACGGGCTGCACCGGGGGAACCGGCTTGGGCGCCGGAGCCTGGGGGGGTTCGGCAGGCAGATCGGCCTGCGGTTTGGGCGCCGCCGCAGGCAGTGCATACACGCGCAGCGTGTCGCCGCGCGCCGGCTGCAGTCCCAGCGCCTGGCTGGCCATCTGCCTGGCGCGCCACTGTTCGTTGGCGCTGGCGTCGAATCCGAGAATCACGATGGCATTGATGCGCTGGATACGGCCTTCCGGCACGCGCGTGGTGCGCACGGTCTTTTCCAGCGGGCGCGCCTGCCCGGCCACCACGACATTCCGCACGCGCTCGACCGTCTGCCGGGTTTCGCTGTCTTCCAGGGTGGCGGTCACCTGCACGCTGACGCGGTCCTCGCCCAGCCACGGCGTCAAGGCCGCCAGCGCCCGCCGTACCAGATCCTGCTCCAGCGCCAGGCGCTGCGACTGGACGGCCTCGGGTGCTGCGCCACCCAGCAGGACGCCGCGCGGATCGAGCACCTGCACCTCGGCGCGCTTCAGGCGCGGCACCCCGGCGGCCACCAGGGTCTGGATGGTCGCCACCTGCCCGGCGTCCAGCTGCGAACCGGGGCGCAGCCGCACCAGCACGGCAGCGGTGGCGGGCGGCGCATCGCGCAGGAAGGGCGATACCTTGGGCAGGGCAAGATGGACGCGCGCGAGTTCGACCGCTTCCAGCTTCTGGATCGAACGCGCCAGATCGATTTCGAGCGCGCGCTGAAAGCGCTGCTGTTCCTGCAGCGACGAGGCGCCAAAGCGGGGGGCGCGGTCGACTTCGTCCTGCGCATCGTCGTCGGATTTGGGCAGGCCGCGCGCCGCCAAGCGATAGCGCGCCGCGTGCAGTTGGGTGGCCGGCACCTCGATGGTGCCGTCCGCGGCGGACAGGCGATAGGGGATGTCGAGCTGTTCAAGTGCGGCGATGACATCGCCGCCGGCGCGGTCGGACAGTTGCGTGTAGAGCACGCGATAGACAGGCGGGTTGAACCACAGGTAGGCGGCGGCCAGTGCGGCCAGCGGCAGGATCACCAGCAGGGCAAGCATGAAGCGGCGCACCGGGCTGGCGTCCGCGATCAGGTCGCGCAGGCTGCTCAGCCAACCCGGCACTGCATGCACCTCGTCTGGGTGGCCGGGTTCAACTGGATCGCGTCTTGCTTGATAAGCTGAATATTCACCCGGCGATTATAACCAGTCAGGCGCTGCCACAGTGCGCAGCACCACCTGCAATTGGCCCGTCCGCTCGCGGCTTTGGAACCACCAGATGCCGCACTTCTTCACCGCCAGATCACCCGCCTGCCCGGTCAGCAGCTGCATCGCCACCTGCCCCAGCGTGGGCTGATGGCCGACGATCAGCACCGGATAAGGCGCATCCGGCCAGCCCACTGCGGCCAGCACGTCTTCGGCACTCGCCCCGGGCGCCAGCGCCGGCACCTGGTCGTAATAGCGTCCCAGCGCCTGCGCCGTTTGCAGGGCGCGTGCGGCGGGGCTCGCCAGGACGCGGATATCCTGGGGCAGTCGCGGGTTAAGCCAGTCGGCCATGCGCGCCGCCTGCTTGCGGCCACGGCCGGTCAGTTCCCGCTCGAGATCGGGGCTCGAGTCGTCCGCTTCGGCGTGTCGCCACAAAATGAGTTCCATCCGGTTTCCCTCGAAAAAATTCGTTCCTGTATCCGTTCAAACCAGCATAGCGCGACCGCAGGCGCACGGCGAAGTCACCAATAAGGCTTCAGTTTCAGGATATCCCGCACCCCCCCGGTGCTTTCGCCATTCGCCGCATCCGCCTGTTGCGCCGCCAGCCAGCCGAGGACGAAGTCCCCCATCGGCCCCGTGTTGGTATTTGCTGCAGCCAACAGGTCCCACGCCACCCGCGCATCGTTGCTTCGCCCCAGGCTGTCCTGCGCGTCGCGCAGCACAGTCAGGTAGCGATCCTGCCGGCGTTTATGCCCTTCAGGGTGCCCGTCGAACAGGGCCTGGAAGAACTCGGCCGCATAACGCTGGCGCTTGATGGCAATGCGCAGGGCGTGGCGCTGCGCCGCCTGCAGTTGCGCGAAATCGCGCGCGCCGCGAACGATGGGGCGATGGCCTTTCTGCAGCGCCCGGCGCGCCCACTTCTTCAGCGGCGACAGCTGGACGAAGCGCTGCGCTTCCGGCGCGTCACGCCAGCCACGCTGCAGCAGCCAGCGTTGCAGCGCCAGCAGCCACGCGCCCGGGCGCGCCTGGATCAGCGCCACCTGCATGGTCGCGCGCACCTCGGCGCGATGCGCCTGCAGCGCGCG
>JAHJNP010000047.1 GCA_018820745.1 Gammaproteobacteria bacterium | reverse complement strand
TGCACATCGCCAGCTACAACATCCACAAGGGCCTGTCGCAATTCAACCGGCGGCTGACCGTGCACGAACTGCGCGACCGCTTGGGCACCCTGGGAACCGACATCGTCTTCCTGCAGGAAGTGCAGGGCAGCCACGGCCTGCGCGCCAGCCGCTTCCAGCACTGGCCGGGCCGGCCGCAGACCGAGTTTCTGGCCGGCCACGTCTATACCGATTTCGCCTACGGCAAGAACTGCGTCTACGACACCGGCCACCACGGCAATGCCATCCTGTCGCGCTACAAGATCCTGTCCTGGGAAAACGAGGACATTTCCGCCCATGCCTACGAAAGCCGCGGCATGCTGCATTGCGAAATCGAGGTGCCCGGCATGGCCACGCCGGTGCACTGCATCAACGTGCATCTTGGATTGACCGAGGGCGGGCGCAAGCGCCAGCTGGCGATGATTGTCGCGCGTGTGCACAAGCTGGTGCCGGATGGCGCGCCGCTGATCCTGGCGGGCGACTTCAACGACTGGCAGATGCGCGTCGGCCGTTATTTTCATGACGAGCTGGGGCTGGCCGAGGTGTTCGAGACCCACCACGGCAGGTCGGCGCGCAGTTACCCGTCCTTCCTGCCGATGTTCCAGCTCGACCGCATCTATGTGCGGCGCTTCAATATCGAGGCTGCGCACGTCCAAACCGGCAACGCCTGGCACCGCATTTCCGACCACGCCGCGCTCACCGCCAAGCTCCGGCCGGCCTGATGACCCGTGTGCGTGGTAGGCGGCCCGTCCCCGGGCCGAATGTCGGCCAGCGGTGATGCAAGCGCGCCTGCGCAAACTGTTCTTTCGCAATGCCGGGCTGGTTTCCGGCAACCAGCTGCGCTTGCTGCAAAGTGGCGCCGAATTCTTTCCGGCGCTGATCGCGGCCATCGACGCCGCGCACAGGGAAATCCATCTTGAAACCTATATTTTCAACGTCGACCCCAGTGTCGAGGCGGTGCGCGATGCCCTGATCCGCGCCGCCCGGCGCGGCGTGCGGGTGCAGTTGCTGATCGATGGCGTGGGTTCGCGCGAGCTGCCGGCCGCCTGGCTGGATGCGCTCAGAACGGCAGGCGTCAGCGTGCTGCTTTATCGTCCGCTGGCGGGCCGGGGCTGGCGTTCCAATCCCAGGAGCCTGCGGCGGCTGCACCGCAAGCTGGCGGTGATTGACGCGCGCGTCGCCCTGGTCGGTGGCATGAACCTCATCGACGACTTCGAGCCGGCGCGCTTCGACGTGCCGCGGCTCGATTTCAGCGTCGAAGTGCAGGGCCCGCTGCTTGCCGAAATTCATCAAAGCGTGCGGCATCTGTGGCAGCTGGTGGCATTGACCCAACTGCGTGCCGGCGAAAGCCGGCCCCCGCAGATCCAGCCGTCCTGGCCGACCGACGGCCACATGCGCGCCGCCTTCGTCGTGCGCGACAACTTCGCCCATCGCCGTGACATCGAGCGGGCCTACCTCACCGCGCTGGCGCTGGCGCACGACGAAATCATCCTCGCCAACGCCTATTTCCTGCCCGGCTACCGCTTCAGGCGGCTGCTCAAAAATGCTGCTGCGCGCGGCGTACGGGTGCACCTGCTGGTGCAGGGCCACACCGACCACCCCTTTTTTCTGGCCGCCGCGCGTGCCCTCTATCGCGACCTGCTCGCCGCCGGCGTGTCCATTCACGAATACCAGGCCAGCGAGCTGCACGCCAAGGTCGCCGTGGTCGACAGCCACTGGGCCACCGTGGGCTCCAGCAACATCGATCCGTTCAGCCTGTTGCTCGCGCGCGAAGCCAACATCGTCGTCGACGACGCGGCCTTCGCGCACGACCTGCGGCAACGCCTGCACCACACCATCAGCCAGTCCGTTCCGCTCGACGCCGCCGGCTGGCAGCGTCGCGCCTGGCCGCATCGCATGCTGTCATGGCTGGCGTATGGCGGCGTGCGGCTGATGGTGGGGCTGGCCGGCGGGCGCTGGGTTTGAAGCGGGTGGCAGGGGCGTTCCAGTCCCGGCATCCCGATATGGGGCGTCCCGGGTGGGTGCCTTGGACGCGTGAATGGGTGTTGCCGCACTTCTCTTGCATCATCCCCTATCGGGTCCGGGAACAGCGGGTCGAGATTCTTCGCGTGTTCCACACCACGCGAAAATGGCCGGAGGGATCCGACGCCTCTTAAAGCCGGCACCTTGGCCGCCCATTGCCTGAGACCTGTTGCGCGTGTGCAACAAAACAACACTTTTGTCGCTGCGAGACGGAAAAAACAACAGCTTTGCTTGCCGGCCCCGTCCGAGTCTGGATAATCGACTGCGTCCCCCAAGCACATATTCGTGCAGGACAGTTCTGCAGAGTTAGAACCGCTTTATTCCAATCCAAGGAGATTTAGACATGATGAAAAAGATTCTTGCAGCAGCGATCGTTTCCGCCTTCGCTGCCCCCGCTTTTGCTGCCACCGCCAACGTTGACGTCTACGGCAAGCTGCACATGGCCGTGTCGATGTTCGACGACCAGGACGCTGCCACCAACGACGTGCAGGTTTCCTCCACCGCCAGCCGCATCGGCTTCAAGGGCGCTGAAGACCTCGGCGGCGGCCTGTCCGCCATCTGGCAGGTCGAGCAGACCGTGGTCCTGGACGAAGGCAGCGGCAACTTTGCCACCCGCAACAGCTTCATCGGATTGAAGGGTGGCTTCGGTACGGCGCTGGTCGGCCGTCACGACACCCCGCTGAAGTCCGTCGGCCGCAAGGTTGACCTGTTCGGTGACACCCTGGCGGACTCGCGCAACGTGATGAACGGCGGTTCCGACACCCGCGCCAACAACGCGCTGGTCTATGTTTCCCCCAATATCAGCGGCCTGAGCTTTGCCGGTGCTTATGTCACTGACTTGGGCAACTCCGTTACCGGAGCAGCTGATGTCGGCGTGGACCGTGATAATCGGTCCGTCTACAACCTGAGCGCCACCTACGCCAACGGCCCCCTGTTCCTGGGCCTGGGCTACGGCGACGGCGACGGTCACGAAGCCGCTGATCTCGGCAAGCACATGCGTGCTGCTGCTGGCTTCACCATGGCCGGCCTGAAGTTCGTCGCCCAGTTCGACAAGCTGGATGATGAAACTCCCCTTGTCGGCAACGGCGATTACGAAGCCTGGATGGTCGGCGCTGCCTACACCATGGGCAACATCGTCCTCAAGGCCAACTACATGGATGGCGATTACGACGTCGCGGCTGATCCCACGCAGTGGACCATCGGCGCCGACTACAAGCTGTCGAAGCGCACCACCGCTTACGCGTTGTACGCCCAAGGTGAGAACATCACCTTCGGTTCCGGTGCTGGCAGCAGCGACAAGGTCAAGAATGCTGCTGGACAAGAGGACATCTCCATCCTGTCACTGGGCATGATCCACACCTTCTAATTCAACGCCGGGGCAACCCGGTTCGAATGACGAAGCTAAACGGGCTCCTTCGGGGGCCCGTTTTTTTTTGAAGCCTGTCTGCTTTCACCCCCGCCGGTATCACACCTGGCAGGATGAGGCATAATTCAATTATTTTGCGAACCATGTCCAGTCGCTCTCCCCTGCTTGCCCAGGCAATCCAGTTGTTCAGCAGCGGCGCCTATCCGCGGGCGATCGACCTGCTGCTACAGGCTGTCGCAGCCCAACCTGCCCAACTTGAACCCCGCTTGCAGCTTGCCAAGGCCTGCCTCGACTGGGTTCAGATGCTGAGCCAAACGCCGCTGACGGAAATCGAGCCCGAAAAACTGACCGGAGAGGCTCAGCATTACCTTCGGATGGCGGAAGGCCAGATGGGTGCACTGGCACGCGCTCACCCCGCATCGCACCATGTGCAGAGCCTGCTGGCCATGATGCACCTGATCCATGCCCGGCCCGAGGAAGCTTTGCGCAGCCTGAAGCGGGCGCTGGCCAAGGCGCCGGGCGACCCCGGCCTCCTTTACAACCAAGGGTATGCCTTGATGGAGCTGGCACGCTATCCCGAGGCGGTGACGCAGTTCACCCGCCTGACTGCGCTCCATCCGCGGCACGGCACGGGCTGGCACATGCTGGGTCAGGCCATGAATTTGTCGGGCAATCTGGAGGCGGCGATTCCGGCATACCGCAAGGCAATCGGCCTGATTTCGGGTTGGCAGCAGCCCTACAGAGCACTGGCCAACGCGCTGAATGCGCTTGATCGCCATGCCGAAGCGATGGACGTGCTGCGCAGCGGGTTGACCGCGCTGCCCGAAAACCGAGACATGAATTTTTCCCTGGCAGTCATGGCGCTTTCTGCAGGCGAGTGGGCGGAAGGCTGGCGCCATTACGCGTGCCGCACCAGCGTACCGCCGCGTCCACCCTTCACCGAAGAAATCGGCATTCAACCTGGCCGGCCATTGCGGATCCATTTCGATCAGGGGCTAGGCGACGAATTGTTTTTTCTGGGCTTTGTGCCGGGCCTGATGGCACGCGGCATTAAAATTCATTACGTCACGCAGCCTAAACTGTTTCCCTTGCTGCAGGGGCTCCCTGAGTTGGCCGAACTCAACGTGGCGAAACCCGATCTGGACGATCCCTTCGATATGTACGTGGGTGATCTGCCTTATCTGACCGGCATGCGTTCGACGGCTGACATCCCGTCGCCGATACGGTTAACGCCCGACGCCGAAAAGGTGGGGCGTTTACAGAAGCAACTGGCGGCTTTCGGTTCGCCTCCCTATCTGGGCGTGACCTGGCAGGCGGGAAGGCCCAAAGACCCGGAGAAGAAGGGGGGCTGGCGGTTGCTGCACAAGGAGATCCCGCCGGCCCTTCTGGGCGAACTGGCCCGAAGCTGGCCGGGAACCGTCGTGGTGTTGCAACGCCTGCCGAGGCCGGACGAGCAGGCAAGCTTCACCCAGACACTAGGGCGCCCCTGCCTCGACTGGAGTCAGCTGAACGACGACTTGACCGAGGCGCTGGCCGGGCTGTCACTAATTGATGAATATGTGGGCGTTTCCAATACCAACATGCACCTGCTTGCCAGTCTCGGCAAGACGGCACGGGTGTTGGTACCTCATCCGCCCGAATGGCGCTGGATGGTGAATGGTGATGAAAGCCCTTGGTTTCCGGGCTTCAAGGTATACCGGCAATCGTGCGACAAAGAATGGCACGAGGCGCTGGCCAGGCTGGCGCAGGATATGAAAGAGCAATATCAATGAAGAAAGATGCAGCCATGATCCGTGTGTTTATTGGCTATGACACCAAGCTGCCTGTGCTTTTCAATGTGCTGCAGCATAGCATCGTCACCCGTTCGAGCGCGCCGGTGGCGATCACGCCCATCATCCTGCCGCAACTGCGCCCCATTCACAATCGCGAGCGGCACCCGCTGGCATCGACCGAGTTTTCGTTCAGCCGTTTTCTGACGCCTTACCTGTCCGGCTTCGAAGGCTGGTCGCTCTTCATGGATAACGACATGATCGTGCTCGATGACATCGCCAGGCTGTGGGAGCTGCGTGACGACAGGTATACCGTGATGGTGGTGAAGCACGACCATCAGCCCAAGGAAGACGTGAAATTCCTCGGCCGCGTGCAAACCAAATACGAGAAGAAAAATTGGTCGAGTGTGATCCTTTTCAATAATGCCAAATGCCGGGCGCTGACTCGTGAATATGTGAATACCGCGACCGGCCTCGAACTGCACCAGTTCAAATGGCTGGGCAGCGACGATTTGATCGGCAGTCTGCCGCATCGCTGGAACCATCTCGTCGGCTATGACGAGCCGGATGTAGAGGTTTCGCTCGCGCATTACACGCTGGGCGGCCCTTACTTCAAGGAAAACGAGGATTGCGAGCACGCCGATGCCTGGCGCAAGGAGCGTGACCACATGCTTTATTGTGCGCAGCGCGGCGAGCTGGATTGATTGTGCGAAGCAGGCTTGTTTAAAGATGGAGTCGAAGAGGTCAGCGGTCAATCGAAGAATCGAAGGGGTCTGGTCTAAGTTGCGATAACCACTACCACTTATTGATTCAGACCCCGGACGGCAACCTCTCCAAGGCGCTTCAAGGCCATTCTGGTTGACGGCGATGCTTACCTGCTGGAGTTGTCGCGCTATGTTGTGCTGAATCCCGTTCGCGCCGGGCTGGTTAAAGACCCGGCCGACTGGCCCTGGAGCAGCTACCGGGCAAGTGTCTGGAACCCCCGCAGCCCTGGCTTGCGGTTGACGGATTGCTGGTGCACTTCGCCGAACAGCGCAGCCTGGCCCAAACGCGTTACGCCAAGTTTGTGGCGGAAGGCATCAAGGCCGAATCGCCCTGGTCGAACCTCAAGGGGCAGGTGTACCTGGGCGATGAGCACTTTGTGCAGCGCATGCAGGCTTGCATGCAAGCTGACAAACGGGACGACATTCAGATTCCTGCTACCCAGCGGCGCCCGCCACAACTCACCTTGCAGGAAATCGAGCAAGCTGCGCAAGACAGAAATGCGGCAATCGTGATGGCCCATGCGACAGGGGCGTATTCCTATCAGCAAATCGCGAGCTACTTCGGGGTGCATTTCACGACGGTGGGTCGGATTGTCAGGGGAGGAGGTTGATCTGCAACTTTGCTAGACCTGACCCCTGGACCCGCTAGATGTGCAACTTTGCTAGACCTGACCCCAGCATGCAGCCTAGACCTGACCCCAGCATGCGCACGGACCTGACCCCGGCATGCGCACGGTATATCCAGCATATCTTAGTTGAAATTAAACACTATTTTTTCGCGCCCGCCTTACGTCAGTCATTCCCGTTCGAAATCGCGCGGCGGATCACTTCGGGCGTGAACCCCCGGCTTTGCAGGAATCGCATCTGCCGGGCTTTTTCGGCCACGTCGGCGGGCGCCGCGCCGAATTTCTTCTGCCACACTTCACGCGCGCGTTCGAGCTCGCTGTCGCGGTTTTCGCCCAGTACCGATTCGATGATGCTGTCGCTGACGCCGCGCTGGCGCAGGTCGTAGGCGAGCTTGATGCTGCCGGCGCGGGCACGGTGGTCGGCGACGTAGCTTTCGGCGAAGCGGCGGTCGGAGAGCCAGTTTTTCGCTTCGAAGACGTCGAGCAGGGGGCCGATGTCGTCTCGGCTAAAGCCTGCGCGTTCGAGCTTGCGGACGAGTTCGACCCGGCTGTGTTCGCGCCGCGCCAAGAGGCGCAGGGCGCGCTCGCGCAGGTCGCCGGGTTCAGGCGACGGCTTCACTTTCGCCGGCCGGGTTGGGAACGCCGACGGCGTCGCGGACCTTGGCTTCAATTTCCTGCGCGATTTCCGGGTGTTCCTTCAGGTATTCGCGCGCGTTGTCCTTGCCCTGGCCGATCTTTTCGCCGTTGTAGGCGTACCAGGCACCGGATTTGTCGATGAACTTGTGGGCGACGCCGAGTTCGATGATTTCACCCTCGTGCGAGATGCCCTGGCCGTAGAGGATGTCGAAGAAGGCTTCCTTGAACGGCGGCGCGACCTTGTTCTTGACGACCTTGACCTTGGTTTCGTTGCCGATGAT
>JAHJNP010000046.1 GCA_018820745.1 Gammaproteobacteria bacterium | reverse complement strand
TCACGCTGCAGCCGGAGATGCCGTTTCGCCAAGCCGACTGGGTTGTGGCCAAGGTGGCTTTGCTACGACCGCTGCTGACCACCCGTTATCCGGCAGCGCATCTGGCGGCGAGCGAGGCGCACATCGATCCGACGGCGCAGGCGGCGGATTTGACGGTGACGGTGGACAGTGGGCCGGCATTTTTTTACGGCGCACCGGTTATCAGCGGCAGCCGGCGTTATCCCGAGTCGATCATCCGCCACCTGAGCCCGCTGAAGCCGGGCCAGCCATATCGCCAGCAGGATCTGCTGGATTACCAGGCGGCACTGGATATGAGCGGCTATTACGCGCAGGCCACGGTGCGCATCGAGCCCGACCCCGAGTTGGCGGCGGCCGTTCCGGTGCGGGTGGAGGTGGTCGAGCGGCCGGAAAAGCTGTTCAGCGTGGGCGCCGGCATCAGTACCGACACGGGTGCGCGGGTGCAGGCGTCGTGGATGCATCGCGACATCCTGAATCGCGGGATGCGCCTGAAGCTCGATGCGCGCTTGGAAGAAGCGCGGCAGACCGGGGCGGCGGAGCTGGCCTGGCCGCGCAATGCCAAGGGCTATGAAAACAGCCTGGGCCTGCAACTCAAGCAGGAAGACATCGAGGGGCAGGAAACGCGCGCCACCGTGCTCGCGGCCAAGCGTACCCGCACGCGCGGGCAGATCGAGACGACGCTGTCGCTGCAGTACCAGACTGAACAGCAGACCATCGCCGACGTGCTGGACGTGCGCAACCGGGCGCTGACCGCCAACTATGCGTGGACGCAGCGCACGATCGGGCGCGCCTTCTATCCGCGGCGCGGCTATGTGCTCACGCTGCAGGGCGGCGGCGCGGCCGAGGCTTTGTTGTCCGACACCAACTTCATCCGTCTGTATGGCCGCCACACCCACTACTTCCGCGCCGGCGACAACGGGCGCCTGATCCTGCGCGGCGAACTCGGCAGCGTGCTGGCGCAGACGCGCGACGGCATCCCCACCGATTTCCTGTTCCGCGCCGGCGGCGACAACTCGGTGCGCGGCTACGCCTACCAGAGCCTGGGGCGCACGCTGGAAGGCGGGGTGGCGTCGGTGCGCTATCTGGCCACCGGCAGCGTCGAATACCACCATTTCTTCGAAGGCAACTGGGGCATGGCCGTGTTCGTCGACGCGGGCGATGCGGCCGACAGCCCCGGCGCCCTGTCTCCGGTGTTCGGTTACGGCGTCGGCGCGCGCTACCGTTCACCGGTGGGGCCGATCAACCTCGACCTGGCGTACGGCGAGGCCACCGGCGAATTCCGCCTGCATTTCTCGCTCGGGGTGTCGTTTTGAGGCGCGTCGGCTGGAGCCTGGCCGCGTTGCTGGTCTTGCTGGCGGCGCTGGTCGCGGCGGGCGCGTACCTGGCGACCACCGCCGGCGGGTTTCTCTGGCTGACCCAAACGGTGACGGCGCTCAGTGGCGAGCGGCTGAAATTCGAAGGCGTCGACGGCCACCTCGGGGCGCCGCTCGACATTCGAAAACTGACCCTCGTCACCGACACCCAGCGCATCGAGATCGAAAACCTGCATCTGGAATGGCAGCCGCGCGCGCTGTGGCAGCGCCGCATCGAGGTCGATCTCCTGGCGGCGCAGACCATGCGGGTGAGCACCCTGAAAAAGGAGCCGACGCTGCCCGCGCCGCCCGCCAGCCTGCGCCTGCCGCTTGACGTGCTGGTGCATGCGATCGACCTGGCCCGGCTGGACATCGGCGAGGCGGGCGCGCCCCTGACGTTCCGCAATCTCAAGGCCCGTCTCGACGGCACCGGTGAGCGCTACCGGCTGAGCGGGGCGACACTGGAGACGCCCTGGGCGGACGTCAGCGGACAGTTCGATCTCGGCAAGGACGCGCCGTTTACCCTGCAGGGCCAGGTCGACGCGACGCGCCGCGACCCGCTACCGGTGACGGCAAGGCTCGAACTGACGGGGGAGCTGGCCGCGCTCGCGTTCCGGCTGAATGCCGCAGCCGAGGGCATGCGCTTGCTTGCCAGCGGCGAGGCGGCGCCGTTTGCGAAAGTGCGTTTGCCCCGGCTGCTGGTGGCCGGCGAGGGCATCGACCCGCGCCAGTTCGTGGCGGATGCGCCCGTCGCCGACCTGGCGTTTTCCGGCGTGTTCGAGGGCCTGCCGGGCGAGCGCCTGCTCGGCACCTTCAGCCTGTCCAACCGGCTGGCGGGGCGGCTCGACCAGGAACGCCTGCCGCTGGCCAACCTCACCGGCGCGGTGCTGGGCGACGCCGCCCAGGCCGACTTCAGTTCGCTGGCCATCGATCTCGGTGCGGCCGGGCAATTTGCCGGTGACGGCCAGTGGCGTGACGGCCGCTTTACGGTGAATCTGGAAAGCCCGCGCCTCAACCTGGCCGGGCTGCACAGCGACCTCAATGCCACCCGCATGCGCACGGTTTTGCAGCTGGCGGGCGACGCGGCACGCCAGACGCTCAGCGGCGAGGTCAGCGAGACCTGGGGACAGGGCCGCTTCAAGCTCACGCATGCCGATGCGGCCCTGCGGCTGGAATCGGCGAACTTCAGCGGCCAGGCAGGGCGCCTGACCGCGCAGGGCGAACTGAAGCTCGATGCCGGCCGTGCGTTTTCCGCTGAATTCGACGCCACGCAGATCAACCCGGCGCGCTTCGGCAAATTTCCGCGCGGGCGGCTGAATGCGCGCGGCGAGGCGAGCGGCGTGCTGCTGCCCGAGCTGCGCCTGCAAAGCGAGTTCACCCTGCCGCCGGGCGAGCTCGAAGGCCGTCCGGTCAGCGGGCGGGGCCGGCTGCGCATCGAAAGCCGGCATCTGGCCGATGCCGACATCGACCTCAACCTGGCCGGCAACCTGGCCACGCTGAAGGGCGCCTTTGGCCGCGCCGGCGACCGCCTCAACTGGGACATCGACGCGCCCGCGCTGGCGCGCCTCAAGCTCGGCCTGGCCGGGCGCCTGACCAGCCGCGGCAGCGTCAGCGGCGACCTTGGCCAGCCGCAGATCGAGGCGGTGGTGGCCGCCAGCGGCCTGCGCCTGCCGGGCGACATCGCTGTCGACGCGCTGAACCTGCAACTCG
>JAHJNP010000045.1 GCA_018820745.1 Gammaproteobacteria bacterium | reverse complement strand
GCCAACATTAACTACTCGATCTCCAACAACGCGGAATACGGCGAGTACGTGACCGGCCCCAAGGTCATCAACGCCGAATCCAAAGCCGCGATGAAGGAGTGCCTGGACAACATCCAGAACGGCAACTACGCCAAGCGCTTCATCCTGGAAGGCCAGTCCAACTACCCCGAGATGACCGCCTGCCGCCGCAACAACGCCGCGCACCAGATCGAGGTGGTGGGCGGCAAGCTGCGCGCCATGATGCCCTGGATCACGGCCAACAAGCTGGTCGATCACTCCAAGAACTAAATGCGTGAGGGGGTAGGGGTGAGGCGTGAGGGGCGGTCAGCCCTGCGTGCCTCACCCCTACCTCCTCACCCTTCACGCCTGACCCCTCACCCACTCACATGACCCATCCCCTTATCGCCCGCGAGGGCTGGCTGGTTCTGCTGGCCGCATTTGCCGCCGCCCTGATCGCGACCTGGCTGGTCGGCTGGTGGTCGGTCCCGTTCTGGATCTGGGCGGTGTTCGCGCTGCAGTTCTTCCGCGACCCGGCGCGCGTGCCGCCTCAGGACGCCGACGCGGTGATCTCGCCCGCCGACGGCCGCATCGTCGTGGTGGAAAAGGTCCGCGACGAGTATCTGGATCGCGAGGCGCTGAAGATCAGCGTCTTCATGAATGTGTTCAACGTGCATTCCAACAAGAGCCCGGTCGACGGCGAGGTCAAGGGACGCTGGTACAGCCCGGGCAGCTTCGTCAACGCCGACCTCGACAAGGCGTCCACCGAGAACGAGCGCAACGCGATCCACATCGCGACGCCGCGCGGCGACGTCACCAGCGTGCAGATCGCCGGGCTGATCGCGCGGCGCATCCTGTGCTACGTGCGCACCGGCGACCGCCTGGTGCGCGGCCAGCGTTACGGCTTCATCCGCTTCGGCTCGCGGGTGGACGTCTATCTGCCGACCACGGCGCGCGCCGAAGTCTCGATCGGCCAGAAAGTGACCGGCGGGCGTACCATACTGGCTCGCTGGTAGGCTGGGTTACCCATGTCCGGATTCATGCATCGAAAATCTGAAACCGAACGACCGCGGATACGTGATCGCGGGATCTACCTGCTGCCCAACCTGTTCACCACGGGTGCGCTGTTCGCCGGTTTCTACGCCATCGTCCAGGCGATGAACGAGCGCTTCGAATATGCCGCGGTGGCGATTTTCATCGCCATGGTGCTCGACGGCCTGGATGGCCGCGTCGCCCGCATGACCCACACGCAGAGCGCCTTCGGCGCCGAGTACGACAGCCTGTCCGACATGGTGTCGTTCGGCGTCGCCCCCGCGCTGGTGATCTACGAGTTCGCCCTGCAGGACATGGGCAAGCTCGGCTGGATCGCCGCCTTCGTCTATTGCGCCGGCGCCGCCCTGCGCCTGGCGCGCTTCAACACCCAGCTCGACATCGTCACCGACAAGCGTTTCTTCCAGGGACTGCCGAGTCCGGCTTCGGCAGCATTGATCGCCGGCTTTGTCTGGGTGATGGTCGAATACGACGTGGCAGGCGGCGACGTGCGCTGGCTGGCGGCGGCGATTGCGCTGTTCGGCGGGCTCACCATGGTCAGCAATTTCCGCTTTTACAGCGGCAAGGAAATCAACCTCAGGAAAAGCGTGCCGTTCTTCGTCATCCTGCTGATCGTGCTGGCCTTCATTCTGGTGTCGACCAGCCCGCCCGAAGTGCTGTTCGGCGTGTTCGTGCTGTACGGCCTGTCGGGTTATGGCGATGCATTGTGGCGGCTGCTGCGCCGCAAAAAAACCGGCTGACCCGGCCCCCTTGCCGGGGAGCGAAAAATAGATACAATTTAGACCATGTCTAATTGGTCGCAATCTTCCTTGCTCCTCCGCCGGTCGAACCTTCTGTTCGGCACGCTGCTGCTGCGCCCCGCGCGCACACATTAATCCCCCTCCCCCCCGCAGCACCCCGCGCCGCCCGCATCCGGCGGCAACCCCTTATAATGCGTCGGCCTGACGCCGACCCACCATGGAGCCTGCCATGAACGACCGTTTATTCATTTTCGACACCACCTTGCGCGACGGCGAGCAAAGCCCCGGCGCGTCGATGACCAAGGACGAGAAGCTGCGCATCGCGCGCCAGTTGGAAAAGCTTGGCGTCGACGTCATCGAGGCCGGGTTTGCCGCGGCCAGCCCGGGGGATGCCGGCGCGATTCGGGCGATTGCCGAAGCGATCCGGGGTTCGACCATCTGCTCCTTGGCACGCGCCAACGAGCGCGACATCCACGCCGCAGGCGGCGCGATCGAGCCGGCGAGCCGTGGCAATGGTGCGGGGGGACGCATCCACACCTTCATCGCCACCAGCCCGATCCACATGGAAAAGAAGCTGCGGATGCAGCCGGAGCAGGTGCTCGAAGCGGCGGTCAAGGCGGTCAAGCTGGCGCTCGAATATACCGACGACGTCGAATTCTCGGCCGAGGACGCGGTGCGTTCGGAGATGGATTTCCTGGTGCGCATCTTCGACGAGGTGATCAAGGCCGGCGCCAAAACGATCAACGTGCCGGACACCGTCGGCTACAGCATTCCGGCGTTGTGGGGCGAGCGCATGAAGCAGCTGATCGAGCGCGTGCCGAATTCGGACAAGGTGATCTGGTCGACCCACTGCCACAACGACCTCGGCATGGCGGTGGCCAACTCGCTCGCCGCCGTGATGAACGGCGCGCGCCAGGTCGAGTG
>JAHJNP010000044.1 GCA_018820745.1 Gammaproteobacteria bacterium | reverse complement strand
TCCAGAGCGCGTGGGAACATCCGCCGCAGGAACTCTTCATGATGATCCGCGCCGGCAAGCGCGAGGAAGTGCTGACCAGCAGCTCGATGTGGAACTGTACGTCCTGCTACAACTGCATCGTGCGCTGCCCGCGCAAGCTGCCGATCACCCACATCATGCACGGCATCGCCGAATACGCGCACAGGCTCGGCATGGCGCCGAAGATGCAGCCGACGCGCTTTTTTTCCGGCCTGTTCTGGAAAAACTGCACCCACACCGGACGCGTCAACGAGCTCAAGCTGTCGATGGGCCTGTACTTCAAGGACGGCTTTGTCCAGGGCATCAAGAACGGCATGGCGATGCAGTCGGTTGCGCTGGGTCTGGTCAAGGCCGGACGCCTGAATGTGATGGAGCTGTTCGGCGGCCACAAGTGCAAGGATCAAAAGGGCGTCCACGCCATGCTGAAAAAAGCCTACGAAATCGAACGCAGCCGCAAGACTGCCAAGATGGCGGGTTGAGGAGACAAATATGGCCAAACATGAATACGCGTTCTACCCCGGCTGCTCGTCGCAGAAGGGTGCTTCCGCCTCCAACTACCTCACCTCGGTCGAGTCGATGTGCAAGACGCTCGACGTCAAGCTGACCGAGATTCCCGACTGGAACTGCTGCGGCGCGTCGATCGGCTACGCCGAGGCGGGCGAACTGCCGCGCCACGTGCTGAATGCGCGCAACTTCGCCCTGTCCGAGCAGCACCTGCCGGGGCAGGAAATCGTCGCCACCTGCGCCGCCTGCTGGCTGGGCGCACGCGAGACGCGCGAGCGGCTGACGCACTCCGACACGCTGATGTCCGACACCCGCGAAGCGCTAAAGGAAGCGGGCCTCACCATCAACGATATGCCCAACGTCCGTCACATGGTCGAAGTGCTGATCGAGGACCTCGGCTTCGAGGAAATGGCGAAGCACGTCGTGCGGCCGCTCGAAGGCGTCAAGATCGCCGGCTATGTCGGCTGCCAGACCAACCGCCCGTTCGGCGTCGCTGGCGAATCGTTCGAGAATCCCGTCTACCTCGACAAGATGGTCGAAATGGTCGGCGCCGAATCGATCCCGGAATACGAGCAGAAGGTGACCTGCTGCGGCGGCGCGCTGGCGTTCTCCGAGCCCGAGAAGGCGCAGGCGCAGATCAAGGACATCGTCGAGTCGGCCTACGACCACGGTGCCGAAATGATTGTGACGCCATGCCCGCTGTGCCAGGCCAACGTCGAGATCTATCAGGGCCAGATCAACAAGCGCTACGGCACCAAGTTCGACATCCCGGTGATGTACTACAGTCAGCTGATGGTGGTGGCCTACGGCGGCAGTGCCAAGGATGCCGCGCTCAACGGCCAGGTCATCAAGGCACGCCGGCTGGAAGAAATCGCCGCCAAGCCGGTCAAGCGCTGAGTCGTATCAGGCACGGACGAACAGGGGCGAGAGCCCCTGTTTTTTTGTCCCGGAATCCTGCGACAGGCTCTTTTTTTGAGGTTTGGCAGGCGGGACGCTCATTCCTCGTTTTCCCGCCGCAGTAATTCCGCCTTGCGCGCGATGCCCCAGCGGTATCCCGCCAGGCGTCCATCCGCACGCACGGCGCGGTGGCATGGAATCGCCACCGCCACGGGGTTGCCCGCACAGGCATGCGCCACCGCGCGGAATGCCTTGGGTTGTCCGATGCGCTCGGCAATCTCGGCGTAGCTGGCGGTCTGGCCCGCGGGGATCGCCTGCAGGGCTTGCCAGACGCGGCGTTGGAAGACCGTGCCTTGCACGTCCAGTGGTAGATCGAGTACGCTGAGCGGTTGCGCGATGTAACGCAGCACCTGGGCGATCCACTGCTGGAATTCGGCGTCGACCGGCTCGAACTGCGCCTGCGGAAAGCGCTCCCGGATGCGCGCTTCCAGCGCCTGGGCCGATTCGTCGAACTCAATGGCGCATATCCCCTTGCGGGTGGCGGCGACGATGACCCGTCCCAGCGTACAGGACTCGATAGCATAGCGGAGGTGCTCGCCCACACCGCCCTTGCGATAGCTGCCGGGCGACATGCCGAGAAGGGCGGGCGCGTCTTCGTAGAAGCGTCCAGACGAATTGAATCCGGCCTCATAGATGGCCTCGGTCACCGACTGCGCGGATTGCAACGCGGTGCGCATCCGTCTGGCCTGAGCAGCCTTGTGATAGGCCTTGGGGCTGAGTCCGGTCACCGCCTTGAACCTGCGCTGGAAATGATGCGCGCTGGTCCCCGCCTGCTGTGCAAGCTGGTCAAGCGTCAGCGCCGACGGATTCTGCTCGATGGCCCGACAGGCCTCAAGCACCCGTTCGGTCCATCTTTGCTGCAACGAAATGGCATCGGGCCGGCAGCGTTGGCAGGGCCGATAGCCTGCCGCCACGGCAAGCTCAGCCGATTCGAAGAATTCCACGTTCTGCCGCTTGGCAGCGCGCGAGGGGCAGGAAGGGCGGCAGACCACGCCGGTGGTTCTGACCGCGTATACGAATTCGCCATCCGCCTGAGGATCGCGGCGGACGACAGCCTGCCAGCGTTGTTCAGCGAGCTGCGCAGCCTCCATCGGGGCAGCGTTCGGCGGGGGGGTGACACGTTCGGCATTCATGGCGGGCGATCCGGTTGGGCCGGGAAGAAGCATAGTGTTCACCGGCTTGCCGCAACCTGCAATCCGAAACTTGCGCTCAAATTACGCAGCCTGTCGCATCGCCCGCCGAGCGGCGGTATCCTTACGTTTTGTCCCGAAGCACACGAACATGAAAAAAGCCAAAGACCTCAATGAACTGATCGACCTGGTGCACGAGGCGGTGTACGAAGTCGACGAACTGCGTGCGTGCCTGGAACACGACGACGACGAGGCCGCCACCTATACGCCGTATCTCGACACGCTGGATTCGATGCTGCGCGAATTGCACGAGTCGATGACGTCGGGCAAATACAGCGGCGTGGGCCAGGGCGGGGATCTGGCCTTCATGCCCCTGTTCAAGCAACACGAGCGCAGCATTCCGTTCCGCGAACTGCTGCGCACGATCAATGCGACGCACCGTGAAGGGTATGAGGCCTGAGCCAAGGGAAATGCCTCCGCGGGGCAGCGGGGAGTGAGCCACGCAGCCCCCCCGCGCATTGCGCGCGCGTCGTGTCGGACTGATTATTGGACCGTGAGCTGGTTGTCCACGCGCACCACCCCTTCAACGCCCTGCGCAATCTGAGTGGCGAGTTCCTTGGCCGTGTCGCTCTGTACCGGGCCGCTCAGCGTCACGACCCCCTGTTCGGTGTCGACCGAGATCTCCAGGCCTTTGAGCGTGTCATCAACCAGGTATTTTCCTTTGATCGCCGCGGTGATCGAGGCGTCATCGATGGCCTGGCCTGCCTGATCGGCCTTGCGTTCCATCGTGTCGCCCATGCCACTGACCGCGCTTCGGCTGTCCGCGGCGGCCTCGTCCATTTTTTCACCGGCAGTCTGGTCTGCGGGCTTGCGGTCGCAACCGGTGGCGACCAGGGCAAGGCTTGAAGCAAGGGCGATCGCTGCAATGCTGGATACGTTTTTCATGGGGCTCTCCTGAAGGATGAAAAGAGGTTGAACGCATGCGCTGTTTCGCATGCTGGGCACTTCGAACGGGGAAGCCTGTCGGGTCGGCCGCGCAGACAAAGATCAGGCTTCAGCGTCATCTCTTTATATAGGTGAAGTTCGCTTGTTTTGCAGGCCAAACGTCCATCGCGCGCCAAAGGCCCGGGCAGGCCGCAAGGCGCCAGGGATCAGGCAAGTTGATCGGCCGGGGTGAGAATGTGTTTTGTGTGAAGGCGACTACCGGGCACCGGCGCTATTCGGCGCGCAACGCATCCACTGGATTCAGCTGCGCTGCGCGCATGGCCGGCACGACGCCGGCGGCCAGGCCGATCAGCACCGAGGCCACCAGTGCGCCGATGGCGTAAGCCCAGGAAATGCTCACCGGCAGGCCGCTGACCGTGGTTTTCAGCAGCCAGGCCAGTCCGGCGCCGAGTCCGAGTCCGCCCAATCCGCCGAGCGTGGACAGCAGGGTGGATTCCATCAGGAAGAGGGTGCGGATGCGTGCCCGCGTCGCACCCAGTGCGGTGAGCAGGCCGATTTCGGCGACGCGCTCGGCCACCGCGATGTGCATCAGGGTGACCATGCCGACCGCACCCACCAGCAGCGAAATGCCGCCGAGCGCGGCGACGGCGAAGGTGAGCACGTCGAGCACGGTGCCCAGGGTGTCGAGCATCTGCTGCTGCGGCGTCAAGGTGAAATCCTCGCGGCCGTGGCGCGCGACCAGGATGCGCCGTGCATCCTCGGTCACGGCCTCGATGGATGCACTGGGTCGGTAGGCGAGGTGGATTTCCATCACCCCTTCGCGGTTGAACACTTCGAGTGCGCGCGCCGTCGGCAGGTAGACGGTGTCGTCGAGATCGAAGCCGAGCACCTGGCCCCGGGGTGCCATCACGCCGATCACGCGAAAACGGTGGCTGCCCACCTGCAGGGTGGCGCCGAGCGGGCTTGTGTTGCCGAACAGTTCGCTGCGCACCTTGGCGCCCAGCACGGCGTAGGCGCGCGGATTGCGCGGGTCGTCGTCGGGCAGGAACTGGCCGACCGCGACCTGCATGTTGAAGACCTGTGCGAAGTCCGGCCCCTGGCCGTAGACCGTCACCCGGCGGCTGCGGCCCTGCGCGCGCACCTCGGCGTTGCCCACCACGCTGGCATTGCTGTAGCGGACATGGCGCGAGGTCTTGAGCGCCAGCGCATCGTCAATGGTGAGCAGGCGCGCGCTGCCGATGGCGCCGACCGAGGTGCCGTGGGTACTGGTCTTGCCGGGTGCGACGCTGAGGATGTGGGTGCCGAACTGGGTGAATTCGGACAGCACGAAGCGGTGAATGCCCTCGCCGATCGAGGTGAGCAGGATCACTGCCGCGATCCCCACCGCGATGCCCGATGCCGACAGAAAAGTGCGCAGCCGGTGGGCGGTGAGCGCGGTGCGCGCGAAGCGCAGGGCATCAACAAAGCTCATTTGCCTGACAGCGCCCGCACCGGATCGAGCCGCGCGGCGCGCGCGGCCGGCAGCAGGCTGGCGACAATGCCGGTCAAGAGCGCGGTGGCGACACCGGCGACGCTCGCCCACGCCGGCGGCCACGCAGGCAGGACCGGATAGGCCAGCCGGATCATCCAGCTGCCGGCATGTCCCAGCATGAAGCCCAGCGCAGCGCCTGCCAGCGACAGCCACAGCGCCTCGGCAAGGAACAGCTGGCGGATGGTGGCGGCCGGCGCGCCGATTGCTTTCAGCAGGCCGATTTCGGCGGTGCGCTGCGCCACCGCCACCAGCATCACGTTCATCACCAGGATGCCCGCCACTGCCAGACTGATCGCGGCGATGCCGGCCACCCCCAGCGTCAGTGCGCGCAGGATGCGGTCGAAGGTTTCGAGTACCGCGTCCTGGGTGATGACGGTGACGTCTTCCTCGCCGTCGTGGCGCTGCTTCAGCAGCTGGGTGATGGCCGCCTTGACCGGTTCGATGGCGCTGCGGCTGCGCGCCTCGACCAGGATGCGGAACAGCGTTTCGGTGTTGAACAGCG
>JAHJNP010000043.1 GCA_018820745.1 Gammaproteobacteria bacterium | reverse complement strand
GTCGAGCATTTCATTGCGCGCCTTCAGCGTTTCGACCACTTTCACTGTGCCGTCGGTGGCGGGGCCTTCCTCGTCCGAGGTGAGCAGGAAGGCGATCGAGCCGGTGTGCCAGGGATGCGCGGCGACGAAGCGTTCGGTGGCGGTGACGAAGGCGGCATCCGAGGTTTTCATGTCGGCGGCGCCGCGCGCATAGAGCTGGCCGTCGCGCACCGTCGGCTCGAACGGATCGGACAGCCACTGATCGAGCGGGCCGGTCGGCACTACGTCGGTGTGGCCGGCAAAACAGACCACCGGCGCGGTCGTGCCCCGGCGCGCCCACAGGTTGTCGACGCCGTTGTGGCGATGGCGCTCGATGTGGGAGCCGAGCGGTTGCAGGCGTGCAGCGATCAGGTCGTGGCAGCCGGCGTCGTCGGGCGTCAGCGAGCGGCGTTTGAGCAGTTCGACTGCAAGCGCCAGGGTCTCATTGGCGAGGACAAGATCCTCGATCGTTTCATTGGCCATGCTGCGTCATGCTCCAAATAAGGTTTGGTATTGGTCTTCGGTGAAACCCGGATGGTAGGTCCCGTCGCGCTCCAGCAGCGGCCGCTTGATCACGCTGGGCTGCGCCATCATCAATGCGATCGCGCTGGCCTCGTCGCTGACGGCGGATTTTTCCGCATCGGTGAGCTTGCGCCAGGTGGTGCCGCGCGTGTTGAGCAGCGCCTGCCAGCCGGTTTGCGCGACGACCTCGCGCAGCCATGCAGCATCGACGCCCTGTTTCTTGTAGTCGTGGAAGGCGACGTCGAGCGCGTGATCGGCCAGCCAGGCGCGCGCTTTTTTCACCGTGGTGCAGTTGGGAATGCCGTAGAGCTTCATGCCATTTCTGTCGTCCGCGGCGGAAACCTCCGCGCATGGACGTAAAATCGGGAAAGAAAACAAGCCGCGATTCTACCCGACCTGATGTTCCATCCCGATCATTCCCATTCTCCGCCCCCGCCAATCGGCGAACCCAGCCTGCGTTCGATCGGTCGTCTGTTCCCCTATCTGTGGGAATTCCGCGGCCGCGTGCTGCTGGCGCTGGCGCTGCTGATCGGCGCCAAGCTGGCCTCGGTGGCGGTGCCGCTGGTGCTGAAGGAAATCATCGACGCGCTCGACCAGCCGCGCCCGGAACTGGTGTTGCCGCTGGTCTTCATCCTGGGCTACGGCATCCTGCGCTTTGCCAGCACTTCCTTTTCCGACCTGCGCGACGTGGTCTTCGCCAAGGTCACGCAGCGCGCGATGCGCCGCATCAGCATGGCCGTGTTCAAGCATCTGCACGCGCTGTCGCTGCGCTTCCATCTCGAGCGGCAGACCGGCGGCATCACCCGCGACATCGAGCGCGGTTCCAAGGCGATGTCGAGCCTGGTCGGCTATCTGCTGTTCCGCATCACGCCGACGCTGCTGGAAATCCTGATGGTGGCGGGCATCCTGTTCGTCAAGCTCGACTGGGTGTTCGGCCTCATCACCCTGGTGACGCTGGCGGCCTACATCGGCTTCACCATCACCATCACCGAGTGGCGCACCCAGTTCGTGCGGCGCGCCAATGCGCTGGATTCCGAAGCGTATGGCCGCGCGATCGACAGCCTGCTCAACTACGAGACGGTCAAGTACTTCGGCAACGAGAAATACGAGGCCCGCCGCTACGACAACAGCCTGGTCGAGTGGGAGAACATGGCGCTCAAATCGCAGCGCTCGCTGGGCATGCTCAATATCGCGCAGGCGGGGGTGATCGCCATCGGCGTCACCCTGATGGTGCTGCTCGCCGCCAACGGCGTGGTCAAGGGCACGCTGACGCTGGGCGACCTGGTGATGGTCAACGCCTTCCTGCTGCAGATGTTCCAGCCGCTGAGCTTTCTCGGCGTGATGTACCGCCAGATCAAGGAGTCGATCGCCGACGTCGAGCGCATGTTCGCGCTGCTGCACCGCCCGCGGGAGGTGGAGGACGCGCCGGATGCGCGCGCACTGGCGGTCGTCGCCGGCGAGGTGAAATTCGAGCATGTGGATTTTGCCTACAACCCGGACCGCCCGATCCTGCACGACGTCAGCTTCACCATCCCCGCCGGCCACACCGTGGCGGCGGTGGGCGCGAGCGGCGCCGGCAAGTCGACCCTGGCGCGACTGCTGTTCCGTTTTTACGACGTCGATTCCGGCCGCATCACCATCGACGGCCAGGACATCCGTCAGGTGACGCAGGACAGCCTGCGCGCCGCCATCGGCGTGGTGCCGCAGGACACCGTGCTGTTCAACGACAGCATTTACTACAACATCGCCTACGGTCGGCCGGACGCTACGCGGGAAGAAGTCATCGAAGCTGCGCGCGCGGCGCACATCCTGAACTTCATCGAGATTTTGCCGCAGGGCTGGGACACGGTGGTGGGCGAGCGCGGCCTGAAGCTCTCGGGTGGCGAGAAGCAGCGGGTGGCCATCGCCCGCACCCTGCTGAAAAACCCCGTGATCCTGATTCTCGACGAGGCGACCTCGGCGCTCGATACCAAGACCGAAAAAGCCATCCAGGCCGAGCTGCTGGAAATCGCCAGGAGCCGCACCAGCCTCATCATCGCGCACCGCCTGTCCACCGTGGTCGAAGCCGACGAGATCCTGGTGATGGAGGCGGGGCGCATCGTCGAGCGCGGTCGCCATCCCGAGCTGCTGGCGCAGAACGGCGTGTACTCCCACATGTGGGCGCTGCAGCAGCAGGCCGAGGACGAAACCGTCTAATGGCGCAGCTGCTGCAGCCCGGCGTGCCGCGCCGCGAAGTGTGGGCATGGGCGATGTACGACTTCGCCAACTCGGGCTACACCACGGTCGTCATCACCGCGGTATTCGGCGCGTATTTTGTCGCCGTCGTCGCCGGCAACGCGCCGTGGGCGACCTTCGCCTGGACCCTGGCGCTGGCGGTGTCCTACGCGCTGATCATGCTGACCGCGCCGCTGGTCGGCGCCTGGGCCGACGCCCACGCCAGCAAGAAAAAGGGGCTGTGGCTGACCACGCTGGGCTGCGTCGGCTTTACCGCGGCGCTGTATTTCGCCGCGCCGGGCGCGCTGGCGCTGGCGATCGCCGCGTTGGTGCTGTCCAACTATTTCTTCGGCACCGGCGAAAACCTGATTGCAGCGTTCCTGCCCGAACTCGCGCGGCCGCGCGCGCTCGGCCGGGTGTCGGGCTGGGGCTGGTCGCTGGGCTACGTCGGCGGGCTGGCATCGCTCGGCGCCAGCCTTGCATACATCGGCTGGGCGCAGGGGCAAGGGCAGGGCGCGGCCGATTTCGTCCCGGTGGCGATGCTGATCACCGCTGCAATCTTCGCGCTGGCGAGCCTGCCCACCTTGCTGATGCTGCGCGAACGCGCCATCCCGCTGCCCGGGCACACCCCGCGCAACGCCTGGCGGCAGGTGCGCTACACCCTCGGCCACCTGAGCCAGTTGCCCGATCTCAAGCGCTTTCTGGTCTGCACCGTGTTGTATCAGGCGGGGATCCAGGCGGTCATCACGCTGGCGGCAATCTATGCCAGCCAGGTGTTTCGCTTCGACACCCAGCAGACCATTCTGCTGGTGCTGGTGGTCAACATCACCGCCGCCATCGGCGCGTTCGCATTTGGCTATGTGCAGGACCGCATCGGCCATGTGCGGGCGATCGCCCTGACGCTCGCCGGCTGGATTGCGATGGTGCTGATCGCCTGGGCCGCGCCGGATGAACGCATGTTCTGGCTGGCGGCGAACATCGCCGGACTGTGCATGGGCGCGTCGCAATCGGCGGGGCGGGCAATGGTCGGCCTCTTGGCGCCGCCCGCGCACCAGGCCGAGTTCTTCGGCCTGTGGGGGCTGGCGGTAAAGTGTGCCTCGATCGTCGGGCCGCTCACCTATGGCATCGCCAGCTGGCTGACGGCCGGCGACCATCGTCAGGCCCTGCTGATTACCGGTGCCTGGTTCGTCGCCGGCCTGTGGGTGCTGCGCGGGATCCGCGCCGACCGCGGCCGCCGTGCGGCGCACCGCTTTACCCTGCAAGCCGAACATGTCTGATTTCCGCATCCTGCTCACCGACTGGGCGCACGAGCAGGCACGGTTGACCCACGTCCGGCGTGCAGTGTTCATCGACGAGCAGGGCGTGCCCGAGGCGCTGGAGTGGGACGCCGACGATCCCGGCGCCCTGCAACTGCTCGCCGTCGACGATCAGGGTGAAGCCATCGGCTGCGCCCGCCTGCTACCCGACGGTCACATTGGCCGCATGGCGGTGCTGCCGGCCTGGCGCAGACGCGGCGTTGGACGCGCCTTGCTGGCGGCGGTGCTGGACGCGGCGCAGGCGCGTGGACACGCAGTGGCCCAGATCAGCGCGCAGACGCACGCGGCCGATTTTTACGTGCGTGCAGGCTTCGTCGCGGTGGGGGAAGAATACGAAGAGGCGGGCATTCCGCACGTGGCGATGCAAAAGCGCCTGACCTGAGCGCGTCTTCATTAACGGGATCAGGGTCATTGAGTCGGTAATTAAGAGTTTGCTGATAGAGTTGAGTCTGATATCAGGGGGGCGTCGTTCAGAACAGGCCGAGCGCGCTGCGTGGCGACCACGCACGTCGCCACCTCATGCTCACGAATAAGGGTAGACAGACATGACAAAACGCCAGCCGCAAGGGACAGACCGCGACGCTGAAAACGCCAAAGCGTCAAGAACCACGCTCAGGGCAGGCATTGTTGGGGCGGGCATCGCCGGCGCCAGCTGCGCGGGAACGCTTGCCGCAGCGGGCTGGGATGTGGCGGTGTTCGACAAGGCCCACGGCGCGGGCGGGCGTTTGTCGACCCGGCGCACCGAACAGGGCTGGGCCACGCTGGGAAGCCCATTTTTTTCGGCCAAGCGCGAGCCCTTCCGCAGCCAGCTGCGCGACTGGGCGCGCCAGGGCTGGCTGGCCCCGGTGCGGGGCGATGTCCTGCAAGGGCGCGCCAACCTGTCGTGGTCGCAGGTGCAGCTGCAAAACCATTACCGGCCCACCATCGAACCTTCGCAACTGGTGCACCAGCTGCTGGGCAACGCGCGCCTGCACACCCAAGCGCGTGTTGCCACCCTGCAGCCACGCACCATCACCCTGGAAGACGGCCGGGTGTTCGGCGATTTCGACTGCGTGATCTGCAGCGTGCCCACCCCGCAGGCCATTCCCCTGCTCGACGCGCTGCCGCTACTGCGCGAACGCCTGGGCGAGGTGCGTTACCGCCCGATCTGGTCGTTTCTGATGCGCTGGGAAGGCGGCCCCGAGGCCGACGTCATCAAGTTCGACGACCATCTGCTCAGTCTGGCGGTGCGCCAGACTGCCGACGGCCCCGGCCTGTGGGCGGTGCACAGCAGCCATGAATTTGCCGAAACCTACCTCGACGCCTCGATCGAAGAAGCCAGCACCCGCGCAGCCTCGGCCCTGATGGGCCTGCTGGGCCTGCCGTGGCCGGTCGAGGTCGAAGCGACCCATCTGTGGCGCTACGCCCAACCGGAATCCACGGTCGGCGGTTTCTGGCTGGGCGATCGCGAAAACCGGGTCGCCCTGATCGGCGACGGCATCGCCGGTGCAGGGGTCGAGCGTGCGTGGGAAAGCGGCGTGAGACTGGCGCAGGCGCTGATTCAGGCCAGGGAAGAGCTGGTGATCTGAGCGCTGGGTTCTTGGGCTTCAGGCGATGGGCGCGGATCCGCGGCCCATCTCCAGGCCGTTTTCAAGCCCGACTTCGGCTTTATCGGACACGGCAATCAGCCAGGCCGCAGACGAACAGCACGCAGACCTAAAAAGCCAGGTCGGGACTAGCAATCACGTAGCGATCGCGTCCGCTGTTTTTCCCTTGGTAAAGCGCCTGATCGGCCCGCTTGACGACGCTGGCCAGATCTTCCATTTCGCCGGCCAGCGCCAGCCCCATGGTAACGGTCAGCCTCAAAATTTCATCGTCAGCGACCGGCACCGGGGTCGTGCCAACGGTCGCCAGGACGCGGCGTGCGGACTGGATGGCCTCTTCGGTGGATTTGCATTTCAGCAGCCAGAGAAACTCTTCCCCGCCATACCGGTACAGCGGTTCGTCGATGCGCAGGCTCTGCTTCAGGGTGTTGGCGAGGTGGCGCAACACCAGGTCGCCCACGTGATGCCCATAGGTGTCGTTGATCGGCTTGAAATGGTCCACATCGATCAACACGACATACAGCAGGCTGCGGTTGCGCCGGGCTTCCTTCTGGTAAAGCGTGTAGTCGTTCTCGATGCCGTAGCGCAGGGGCAGTCCGGTCAGCGGGTCGCTTCGCACGGCGCTGGACAGGATCAGGGTCTTGAAACTGGCCAGCAGGCCGATCAGTTCGGTTTGCGACCGTTCAAAACAGTCCAGATCAACGAGGTGCCCCGATGCGCCGCCCATGACCTGGGCGCACAGCGATCGGATGGCGTCATGCATGGTTTGGTGCACCACTTCGACCCGGTGGGCGGCAGGTGCATCCAGCGCCACGAACTGGGCCCGGTTTTCCGCGAACCAGGCGCCGAAACGGCACAGGGTGTGCGCCATGGGATCGAGCACATCCTCGCCGGGCGTCGAGCGCAGCACGGCGCAGCGGAGAATGCGGCGGGTCCAGTTCATATGCGCCTCGACAGCCGCATCGAGCTCGGTGACGAAGGTGTCGGTTTCGGTGGGCAGGTCAGACATGCTCATGTTCCCCAACCTGTTGTTGAGCGGGCCGTTATTCCGCAAGCTTCGTCGACAATGCTAAACCTCACGTACTACGCGAAAGCCCAGATTAATGTCGAGTTCGCTTTCCAGCCGGCGCCGGCGTGCAGCGGCGCGGCAGTCCTCGGGGCCATCGAACCAGGAACCGCCCTTGGTGACGACGGCCTGCGGGCCGCCGGCCTGGGGGCGATCGGGCAGGCTCATATGGTCCCGGGTCCACGGGCTGGCAGTGAATTCCCACACATTGCCGGGCATGTCGAAGAGGCCCCAGCGATTGGGGCGCAGCTTGCCTGCCTCCATCACGCCGCAGCGGGCCATGCGGCTCGTCACGGGGTGCGAACTTTGGGAGCGTGCTGCATCAAGCTCTTTTCTGACGTTGTAGACCGCTTCGTCCGGGCCGATCTTGTCGCCGTGCGGGTAGGCCGTGGCGGCCCCTGCACGGCAGGCATATTCCCATTCCAGCTCGGTGGGCAAGCGGTAGTGCTGGCCGGTTTCGCTGGACAGCCAAGCGCAGTAATCGAGCGCGTCGCTCTGCCGCACATCGATTACCGGCATGCGGCCCGACAGCCACAGCAGTTCCTCGCGAGGCTCCCAGCCGCTGGCGCGGGCATAGGCCTCGAATTCTTCGGTGGTGACAGGATTCACCCCGATGGCAAAGCTGCGCTCGATCAGTGCGGCTTTGCGCGGGCGCTCCTCATCGGGGGCCGTCTCCTCCGGCGCGGCGCCGTATTCGAAGGTGCCTGCGGGAATGACCGCGAGGCCCGGTGCGGCGCTGCCGTCGGAGAGCGCGTCGTAAAAATGCACGTCCGGCAAGCCCAGCGCTTGCGCGGCCTGAGCCTGTAGCGCGATCAACTCACCTTCGGACAGGGCAAACGTGTTGGGCGGTGCAATGTGGGTGCGGTCGGGATTCATCGGGGTCGGAAGCGAACAGGGGGATTTGATTATGCCACTTCCCGGACGCTATCAATTCGGCGGATGGCCGCGTGCCGGTCGGGGAAACAGCGGGAAATCGACCTCGAATCGGGTCTCGCAGAAGTCCTTGATGCTGGCGTTGCTGCCCGGCTCCTGGCCGATCCGCAAGCCGATCGACGGCGTGTGCCTGGTGCCCGAATTCAAGGACCTGTTCGACTGCCTGTCCGGCTGGCGGAGCGCAAAGGACGGCAAGCCGGCCGTTTGAAACTAAAATGGCACCCGTCCCGTCAACAATGGCGTACCGGCTAGCATTTTGACCCTACCGCGCCCCCAACCGACATGCTCTACATCGACCTCTTCAAATCCCTCGAACGCGCCCGCTGGAACATGGAAACCGACATTCCGTGGGACACGTTCGACGCCGGCAAGCTCACCGACGAGCAGGCGCTGACGATCAAGATGAACGCCATCACCGAGTGGGCGGCGCTGCCGGCCACCGAGATGTTCCTGCGCGACTTCGTGCACGACAGCGACTTTTCCGCCTTCATGTCGATCTGGTTCTACGAGGAGCAGAAGCACGCGCTGGTGCTGATGGAATACCTGCGCCGCTTCAGGCCCGAATTCGCACCGACCGAGGAAGAGCTGCACGCGGTCCGTTTTCCGTTCGACCCGGCGCCGCCGATGGAAACCCTGATGCTGCATTTTTGCGGCGAAGTGCGCCTCACCCAGTGGTACAAGCGCGCCTCGGAATGGCACACCGAGCCGGTGATCAAGTTCATCTACGAAACCATTTCAAGGGATGAGGGCCGCCACGGCGGCGCCTACCTGCAATACATGAAGCGCGCGCTGAAGCAGGGTGGGCCGGGCGTGGCCGCCGCGTTCGCCAAGATCGGTTTCCTGATGGCGTCGAGCCAGCGCTCCGACAAGGCGCTGCACCCCACCAACCTGCACGTCAACGAAGCCCTGTTCCCGCAGGACACCATCCAGTCGCGCCTGCCCAATCCGGAATGGCTGGAACACTGGCTCGACGAACAGATCTGCTTCGACGCTACCTGGGAAAACAAGGTGGTGGGCGGCATTCTCCGCAACCTGTCGAGCCTGCTGGGCCAGCCCTTCGAGAACGTGCGCGAACTCAACAAGTACCGCAAGCAGATGCTGGCGGCAGCAGCCTGACGCCCGCCCAGCCGCCCGTCAGGCCAGCCAGGTGCTGGCTTTTTTTGCGGCACCCGCTGTTTTGAACGTTTTTTCAGGAACGCCCCATGCGCACCGACACCCCGAACACGATCTTCCTCAGTGACTACACGGTCCCCGCCTGGCGGGTCGACACGGTCGATCTCCATGTCGCGATCCATCCGGGCCACGCCGAAGTCCGCGCCCGGCTGGCCTGCCGGCGCAATCCGCAGGGGGCCGGCGGCGCGCTCGTTCTGAATGGCGAGGCGCTCGCCTTGCAGGCGATCAGCCTCGACGGCGACGCGCTCGATCCCGCGCGCTATACCGTTGCCGATGACACGCTTGCCATCGCCGGCCCGCTGCCGGATGCCTTCGTGCTCGAAACCGTGGTGCGCATCGAGCCGGACGCGAACACCCAGCTTTCCGGCCTCTATCGTTCGACGGACGGCTACTTCACCCAATGCGAGGCCCAGGGCTTTCGCCGCATCACCTTCTTCCCCGACCGCCCCGACGTGATGGCGCGCTTCACCTGCATCGTCGAGGCCGAGCGCGAGCGCTTCCCGCAGCTGCTGTCGAACGGCAACCTGGTTGCATCCGGCCCCTGCGAGGACGACGCCTCGCGCCACTGGGCGCGTTGGGAAGACCCATTCCCCAAGCCGGCCTACCTGTTCGCGCTGGTCGCCGCCAAGCTGGACATGCTGGAGGATGAATTCGTCACCGGGTCGGGCCGCACGGTCCGCCTCGCGATCTATGTCGAGCCCGGCAAGCTCGACCAGTGCGGCCACGCCATGGCGGCGCTGAAGAAATCGATGCGCTGGGACGAAGAACGCTTCGGCCTGGAGATGGACCTCGACCACTACATGATCGTCGCGGTGGGCGACTTCAACATGGGGGCGATGGAGAACAAGGGCCTCAACATCTTCAACACCAAGTACGTGCTGGCCCGCCCCGACACCGCGACCGACGCCGACTACCAGGCCATCGACCGCGTCGTCGCCCACGAGTATTTCCACAACTGGACCGGCAACCGCGTCACCTGCCGCGACTGGTTCCAGCTCTCGCTGAAAGAGGGCCTTACCGTCTTCCGCGACCAGGAGTTCGGCGCCGACACGCATTCGCGCGCCGTCACCCGCATCCAGGAAGTGCGCGCCCTGCGCGTCGGCCAGTTCCCCGAGGATGCCGGCCCGATGGCGCATCCGGTGCGCCCGGCGTCCTACGCCGAGATCAACAACTTCTACACCGCCACCGTCTACAACAAGGGCGCCGAAGTCGTGCGCATGATCCACACCCTGCTCGGGCGCGCGGGGTTTCGCGCCGGCATGGATCTGTATTTCCAGCGCCACGACGGCCAGGCCGTCACCTGCGAGGACTTTGTTTCCGCCATGCAGGATGCCTCCGGGGTCGACCTCACCCAGTTCCGCCGCTGGTACGCCCGCGCCGGCACGCCGCGCCTGAAAGCCGAGGGGGCATGGGACGCAGCGGCCGGGCGCTACACGCTGACCCTCACGCAAAGCCTCGCGCCGACCGCCTACGAGCAGCGCCTCAAGGATGCGGGCATGCCGATCGTCGAAGGCCCGCTGCACATTCCGGTGGCGCTGGGCCTGGTGCTGCCCGACGGCACCGACGCGCCGCTGCGCCTGGCCGGCGAGCCCGCGCACGCCGGCACCACGCGCGTGCTGTCGCTCACTGCTGCCACTCAACCCTTTGTCTTCGAGGACATTGCGGCGGCGCCGGTCGTCTCGCTGCTGCGCGACTTTTCCGCGCCGGTGCAGCTTGAGTTCGAGCAGACCGACACCGAGCTCGCCCACCTGATGGCGCACGACGCCGATGCGTTCAACCGCTGGGAGGCCGGCCAGCGCCTCGCCACCCGCGTTCTGCTCGCCGGCATCAAAGCCGGCGGCGAGGGCGCCCGCTGGATTCCGGCGGACTTCGTCGCCGCCTGCGGCCGCGTGCTCGACACCGGCCTCACCCACGACCCTGCGCTCGCCGCCGAGGCACTGGTGCTGCCGGCCGAGCAGGTGCTGGCCGAGGACGTGGCCGGCCGCGGCGAGATTATCGACCCCGAGGCGATCCATCGCGCCCGCGTCAAGCTGCGGCGCCACCTCGCCACCCAGTTGCGCGACCGATTCGAAACCGTGTGGACCGCGCTCGCGCCGGCCGAACCCTACGCCCCGGACGGCGCGCAGGTCGGCCGCCGCGCCTTGCGCAACCTCTGCCTCGGCTACCTGGCCGAAAGCGACGACATCTATTTGCGCGACGCCGTGCTGCCGCGCCTGCTGGCGCAGTTCGATGACGGCGGCAACATGACCGACGTCATCGCGGCGCTCGCCACGCTGGCCAACCTCGACCTGCCCGAACGCGACACCGCGCTCGCGGCGTTTTACGCGCACTGGCAGGACGAGGCGCTGGTGGTCGACAAGTGGCTGCAGGTCCAGGCGACGTCGCGCCTGCCCGGCACCGCGGCGCGGGTGCGCGAACTGATGCAGCACCCGGCCTTCGACCTGAAGAATCCGAACAAGGTCTATGCCCTGGTGCGCAGCTTCTGCGGCGCCAACCCGCGCCACTTCCATGCGGCCGACGGCAGCGGCTACGCGCTGGCGGCCGACGTCATCATCGAGCTGCAGGCGATCAACCCGCAGGTGGCGTCGCGCCTGGCGCGCAGCTTCGACCGCTGGCGCCAGTTCGATGCCGTGCGCCAGGGCCACTCGCGCGCCGCGCTGGAGCGGATCGCGACCTGCGAGGGGCTGGCGAAAGACGTCGCCGAAGTCGTCGGCAATGCCCTGAAGTAGGGCAAACGGCCAGACGCCTTGCCGGGCGGGCTTCCCGCTCAACTTGGCCGCGTTTTAGCCGCTACTGGGACGGGGCATATTAAAAGCACGCACCGGTAAGGGACTTTCTTTGAACCGTTTAACCGCAAAACTCGTGCAGGGGTTTTCCCGGCTCGCCTTCTGGCGCAAGCCGGCAGCGCCGCTGCCGGAACAGCCGGAAACGCCCGCCCCGGAAGCGTCGGCGGCGGTGCGGCCGGTCGAGGCCGAGGCAGAACTCGCAGCCGCTGATACCGCGGAGCCGCGGGCCGGTCGCTTCGAACGCCTGAAACGGCTCTTGGGTCGGGTGCGCAAGCCTGTTGCCGAACAGGTCGCGAAACCGGATCAAGCCGCGCGCGATGAAGCGCCCGCCGAGGCAGAACCGGCCGCAGCCGACACCGCCGAGCCGCGGGTCGGCCGCTTCGAACGCCTGAAACGACTCTTGGGTCGGGTGCGTAAGCCGGTTGCCGAGCAGGCCGCTGAGCCGGATCAAGTCGCGCTCGATGAAGTGCCCGCCCGGGAGCAGGCCGATGAAAATGTCATGGAGGAAGAAGCGTCGGCGCCCCCACGGTCCTGGCTGGCGCGGCTGAAAACTACATTCCGCCGGCAGCCCGGGCCGGAAGTGATCGAGGCGGATGAGTCGATCCCCGATGCGAAACGGAGCCAGGATGCGACAGCCTTCAGCGAGGACGAAGCCGACAGCGATGAGGACGCGGTGCAGCCCGGCCGCATCCGGCGGGCGCTTGCCGCGCTGTCGAACAAATGGGTGTGGATCCCGGCCGCCAGCGTCATGCTGCTGGTGCTGATCGGCGCGATGGCTTTGATGCTGCTGCAGTCCGCGAAGGAGAAAGAACACCTCCAGGCGGAGCTGCTGGCGACGCAAAAAAAACTCGAACAGAAAGGCGTTTCGAAAGCGGCGGCAGTGAAGCAAGACGCCGGGCCAGCAGACGCCCCCGCTTTTGTGGCTGTTGGCGCTGTCGCCGACAGCCGCTCCGGCATCGACGCCGGGGATTGCCAGGTGAGCGACAAGGCAAGCGTTACCCAACACCTCAAGAACTGCATTGACAGTTTCAACCGGATATCGGCCGGGTCGCCCCCGGCCAGAACCGTGCCCTGACCAGGCGACCCGCAAAGGGATCGAGGACAGGCAATTCAAGGGTAGGGGCAGGCAAGTCGGGCCGGCGCCCGCTGTCCGGTTCTTATCGACTTTCCAGCGCGGACAGGGCGTTCAACGTCTCGTTGAACGACACCGCGCTGTTATCCACGAAACACACCACATTCGCGATCGTGCAGATGGACAGCCTGTCGCCCATCATCATCCATCCCCGCGGCGGCCAGCCGGCCATGCCGGAAATGGTCGCGAGGACATCGCTGCCTTGATGCATGATGCGCCCATTGGCATAACACAGCTCCGCAGCAAGGTCCGTATGCAGCGGATCGATCACCCCTGCCGCATCCATCAGGGTGCCGTCATCATAAAAGCGCAGCGCTGCGACCACGCCCTTGATCTCAAGCAGACTCGCCAGATCCGTCATGGTCTATCCCCTCTTGTGAACACCGTCGCCTCCGGGCCGCCAGGGAAGCGCCGATTGATTCCGTCATCGCGAGCACCCGGAGGGCATAAAGCCCGCAGGGCAGTGGCGATCCAGCGCTCGTTGATTTCGCCAGCAGTCTGGATTGCTTCGCGAATTTATGCCCTCTGGGTGCTCGCAATGACGAAAATGAATGATTCAGCGTTTCTCTAGGCATTTTCATTGAAGAGCCGGTATGCCTGGTCGTAGTTGAAACCGGCGCTATGTCCGATGACGGCCTTTCCGTCCATCCCCAGCATCACATGGTCGATGCTCAGGAAGGCAAAGCCGCGCTCGGGCAGGAAGCCCTGCTGGCCGGTATGCTTCGCCCAGCCCGTGGCCTGCATGCGATAGATGGCCATGTTGGCGGCGCACATCTGCGCGACGATCTCGGCGAAATCCGGCTCCAGTTCGCCGCGCATGTCGCCCAGCTCGCCGGTGCAGGAAAATTCAATCGCGCCATAAGCGCCCGGCAGTTGCATGAGTTGGTCCAGGGTCGGCATGTCATTCTCCTGTTATTCGGTTTCGCTTTCCTCAATGCCCGCTGCCGTGCGCATGGCCGAGAACACCGCGTCGAAGGACGTTGCCGGTGTCTGCACAATGCACATGCTGTCGTCCACCGCGACGATGGCGCTTTCCGGTCCCCAGGCCGCCCAGCCGTAACAGCCTGCCCAGCCGGGCTCCCCGGTTAGCCGTTCCAGCAGCAGCCCCTGCATTTCCATGGTCAGCGTAATGGAGGAACACAAGCCGGCCAGCCAGGCCGCCTCGCTGGCCGGAAAAGGGCCTTCGAACTCTTCCAGAAACCCCTTGCGGGAATAGAGACCCGCGGCAATCGCGCCAGGCAGCTCGAGCAATTCGGATGATCGTGACATAGGCATTCCTCGACGGTTTGTAGATAGACAGGCTGGATGGCGCCCTGGCCGGAGCGGCTGCCGCTTAGCGAGGCGAGTAGGTCATGCAGTTGACCTCCTGGCCTGCCGGGGCCACGCGGATGCTGTCCGTCGTGCATTCCAGGTCCTCGTTGAATGTGCAGTCGGTGGATTTGCAGGCGCCGATCCCCGCCGTCCGGGTGGTTGCCTTGGTGTGGCCAGAACCCGAAAAAAAGGTGTCGCAGCCTGCATGCAGGCTATTGCCCACGGTGATCGCCTTGGCGTGGCAATTCATGCCGACGTTGTAGGCGCATTCGCTCGCCAGGCATTCGGATACGACCGGCATGTCGATGGTCATGTGTTTCATGGGAGACCTCCTAGAAGCTAAGCATGGGGTGCATGAAATCCAGCGGGGCACGCGGCATGAAAGACGTGCACCTGGTTGCGTGCGGTCGGCTGGAGACTGTATTGGCAACCGCGCCGCCTCGAAGTGCACCGGTCTGATCCGGACGCGCCACTTGAGGCCGCTGGCTTTGCGTCACCGCCTTGCGGCGGCTTTGCCTTTTAACGATACAAGTTTGTTTTAGACCTTCTCGCGCGTGTTGCAAGCAAGGCACCCGCGACATGCAGCGCCCGTGGTTCGACACGATCAATGCCCGCGAGAAGGAGCGTCGCGCGGCACCGTATCGAAGGCAAAATGCCGCTGCGAAGGCGCTTGCCAGCAGCCTGTCGGACTTGAAGAATCGAAGCGTAGTGGGGTTAGCAGGCAAGCCGCATTGCGGCTACTCGCAAAATTCGGCTGGGCGAGGGCAGCCTCAAGGGATACCGTCCCGACGGGACATAATTTTGACGGTTTCGCCGGGCAACAGTCGTTCTATTGCCCAAGAAAGCGGCGAAATATGAACCGGTCAGCCGGATTTGCAGCCGATTTCCTTCAAGTCCGACAGGCTGCTAGAGCCCGACCAGGTTCGCATGAACGCCTTGTGCTTGAACCATGTTCAAGACATTGCCGGACGTGGTGCACGCAGGGTTGTAGGTCACCATCAGCAGATGGGGATTGTCATTCGAACTGCAGGCGCTGATGACGCAGGCATCGGTCCGCAACACCTCTTCCAGCTCGTGCATTCTCTCGGCGGGAACCGTTTCGTTTACATGGACGATCATGTCCACTACGGAAATATCCATCATTCCACCTCCTTGACCCCGGGCAGACGGATTGAAAAAAGGCCGGGGACGCCTCTTACTCTAGCAAACGATCCGCGTTTTTAAAGTGGGCGTACGCGTGGCCCGGCGGGGGGGGTTGCGGGCGCAGAACCCATTTGTTCAATGCGAAATTTTGTCGGCGATCACTGGCTGAAGGGGGGCTTCAGGGCCTGGTTTTCGTTGAGGCTGGCGGGCCTGACCTGGACCACGGTTCCCTCGCGGCGCGGGTCGGCGGCGCCGTGATGGCCGGACGCGAGGTCGATGATGACCGCCTGCACCGACCCGATCGTAGCCTGGCAGCCGTCGGTTCCCGCGTCGCCCAGTCCCGCATGTCCCCTTTCGCGCAGGGCATCCTGCGCGGCGACGCTGAAACGCGGCTGCATGAAGGCCGCGCCGCCTTCGCACTGCACCGGGCCGGCTGCGTGGGTGACCGACAGGCGCGGGGCGGCGATGGCTTGCTGCAGGCTCATGCCGTGGTCGATCAGGTTGAGGGTGACGTTGAGCACGGAGTTGATGATGGTGGCGCC
>JAHJNP010000042.1 GCA_018820745.1 Gammaproteobacteria bacterium | reverse complement strand
GTTGCCACCAGCACCGCAATGATTGCAGCTTGTTCATCCGCCATCCAAGTTCACCCGGGTTCAGGCAACACCCAGCTTCCAGCCTCAACGGGAGGCTGGCCTGGTGTCGCAGTTGCGGCGCCGCAGCAAGTCGATGGGAACGCATTAAATGGCCATCCCACATGGCCGGACGCGACTATCCGCCAACAACCGGATCTGGTTCGGACCGGATTGCTGCCCACCCACAGCGCAACTCACTCGCCACGATAGATGAAATCCCGCTTGAAAGGATAGTTCGGCTGGTTGCCGTCGGCGGCCTTGCCCGCCAGCACCTGCCACAACTCCATCCAGCCACGCTCGAAGGCATAGGCCGAGCCCGCCATGTAGATGCGCCAGATGCGGTATTTCTGCTCGCCGATCAGATGGCGCGCCTCGTCGGCATGCTGTTCCAGCCGGGTCACCCAGTGCCACAGCGTTTTTCCATAATGCGGACGCAGGTTTTCTGCGTCGAGGCATTCGAGCCCGCTGGCGGCGGCGGCACGCAACACATCGGAGGCATGCACCAGCTCGCCCCCGGGGAACACATAGTCTTCGATGAATTCGGCGATGCCGCTGCCCAGCCCGCTGGACTCGGGCTCGGCCGTGGTGATGCCGTGGTTGAGCACCAGCCCACCCGGCTTCAGCAGCGCGTTGATCTTGGCGAAATAGGCGGCGAGATTCGCGCGGCCGACGTGCTCGAACATGCCGACGCTGGCGATCCTGTCGTAGCCGCCGTGTTCGGGCACGTCACGGTAATCCATCCGGCGCACCTCGACCCGGCCGGCCAGCCCGCGCGCTTCGATTTGCTGGCTGACGTACGCATGCTGGTCATCCGACAGGGTGATGCCGACGGCGTGCACGCCGTAGCGCTCGGCCGCGTGCAGGATCAGCCCGCCCCAGCCGCAGCCGATATCGAGAAATTGCTGGTTGGGCTGGAGGCCGAGCTTGCGGCAGATGTGGTCGAGTTTGGCTTCCTGCGCGGCGTCCAGGCTCATGTCCGGGGTCTTGAAATAGGCGCACGAATAAACCCGCCGCGTATCCAGCCACAGGCCGTAGAAATCGTTGGACACGTCGTAGTGGTACTGGATATTCCTGCGGTCCTTGCTGCGGGTGTGGCGCCACCACTTCCAGCTGTCCGATCCGGTTTTCGGCGCGCTGTCGCCTGCGTTGCACAGGCGGTCGCCCAGCGACAGAATGTCGCGGACATTGCCGACAAGATCAAGATCCCCTTCGACATAGGCCCGCGCCAGCGCGCCCAGGCTGGGGTCGGCCATGGCCTTGAGGCTGCTGGACTGATGCAACCGCACCCGCACTGCGGCATCGGTTGCACTGCCCACCGACTCGCCATTCCATAATTCGACGACAAACGGCAGCCCTGAGGCCTCCACCCGCCGCCGCACCTGACGCACCAACAGTTGATCCAGCATCACGTCCTCCTCAAAAAGCAGGCGGCGCGATGTTGTATTTCAACCGCCTGAGCTTAGATTTAGGACAAATCGAGCACCAGTGCAGCGCGGGTGTTCTCCGCCAGCGCAGTCGGCTCCACCTTGTAGGCGTCGTGATCGATGCCCATGCGGATCGGGCTGCCGGCTTTGGCGGCCGCGACCGAGGTGGCATCGAGCTCGAAGCGCAGGAAATGCACGGCCGAGGTTTTCTCCTCGTTCGCGCGCGCCATGTCCTCGTCGGCGATGGCAAACACCTTCGCCTGGTCGGCCACCTGCACCCACACGCGCTCCTCGATCCCCTTCAGCTTCCCCAGCGCGACCTTGCGTGCGTCGGGGTCGGAATACTGGATCATCATGGTCGCTTTCCAGTTGCTGCCGTCCGGGACCAACGGGTTGTAGGCGTCGAGTTCGTCCTGAATGCCGGCTTCCTCGAAGGTGCGCTCGGCGCGCAGCATTTCCTGGATCTGGTAACGCATGGTTTTTTCGTCTTCGAAAATCAGCGTGACGTGGTCGCCCAGCTCGACCATGCGGTTCTTCTTGTGCGCCATGACTTCGGCGCGCATTTCGGGGCGGACCTTGGCGTAGCCTTCCAGGCTCATCAGGCTGTCACGGGTAATCTGCGGCATGTTGTTCTCCTTGCTAAGGGCGTGTTAACTCTAATTTCGCGTCCGCGTTGCCGCGAGAAAGCGATGGATGCAAGGCGCGTCGTGCCGGCAAGGGCCATCCCTTGCCAAGCGGCGCAACGCCGCAGACGCGCTTTTTCGCGGCAACCCGAAGGGACGGGCCGATTCGAGCGCCCCCCTTTGTCGCAGACCGCTTGCAGTGAACGACACTGCTGCGCGGCCTGCTGCGCGGGCTGCATCCCGAATCGGCC
>JAHJNP010000041.1 GCA_018820745.1 Gammaproteobacteria bacterium | reverse complement strand
TGGCGATGCCGGCGCCCTTGTAGAGCTCTTCCACCACGCGGTCGATGTAGTTGTCCGACTCCAGCACGGTGTCGCCGTCGAGGATGAACTCGACGTCGGAGTCGAACTCGCGCGACTGGCGCTTCAGGGTGGGCGTCTTGCCGATCGACTGCGCCCGGCGGATCGCGATCAGGTCCATGCCGTTGAGGTCGCAGAAGGTGCGCGCGTATTCGACCGTGCGGTCGTGGCTGCCATCGTCGATCAGAATGATGCGCGTCGGCTTGCGCGTCTGGCGCGCCAGCGCGGCCAGGCACAGCGGGATGTTGCTTTCCTCGTTGAAGGCCGGGATCACCACGTCGACGGTGGCGTCGCGCCAGTCCTGCGCCGGATTGGGGACGGTTTTGTCCGGCCCGTGGATGAGGCCGATGATGCTCAGCACCGTGTTCGGGCTGAGGATGAAATAGGGGGTGGTCGCCATGGCTGGCTATTCTAGGCCACGCGGCGGATTTTAGCGCTTGCTCTTTCGATCAGGTCGTCCAGCGTGTTGTCCAGATCCCACACCGGCTCGAAGCCGGTGAGCGCCTTGAGCTTGTTGAGCACCGGACGCCGGTGCGTGACGTCGTCGAATTCCTCGCCGTAGGCGTCCTTGTAGGACATGAAATGAATGGGCGAGTTGCTGTCGGCGCGCTGCACGACCCGTTCGGCCAGGTCGCGAATCGAGATCTCCTGGTCGTTGCCGACGTTCACCACCTCGCCCCATGCCTCCGGGCAGCCGGCGAGGCTGTCCAGCGCCACCACGGTGTCGCGCACGTCGCAGAAGGAACGCGTCTGCGTGCCTTCGCCATAGACGGTGAGCGGCTCGTTGCGCACCGCCTGCTTGACGAAGCTGGGCACCACCATGCCGTAATGGCCGACCTGGTTGGGGCCGATGGTGTTGAACAGGCGCACCACCACGATGTGGAGGCCGTATTTGCGCGCATAGGAAAAGGCGAGGAACTCGTCCGCCAGCTTGGTCACCGCGTAGGCCCAGCGCAGGCGGCCGGCGGACGGCAGCACGATGTGGTCGGTCTCGGCGAAACTGCTCTTGGCATTGAACCCGTATACCTCCGAGGTCGAGGCGATGATGACCTGCGGGTTCCAGCCGCCGGCATGGATGGCGCGCAGGACGCGCTCGGTGCCGGTCATGTTGGTCGCCATCACCGCCACCGGGTCTTCCAGCACCTTTTTCACGCCGACCACGGCGGCCATGTGGTAGATGCGGTCGGCCCAGGCGACCGCCTGGGTCAGGCCGTTCCAGTGCAGGATGTCGGCTTCGGCAAAACGGAAAGCGGGGTGGCCGCGAAACGGTTCCAGGTTCGCTATGGAACCGGTGCTCAGGTTGTCCACCACATAGACCTGGTCGCCCTTTGCCAGATGATGGTCCGCCAGATGCGAACCGATGAAACCTGCACCGCCTGTGATTAATATGTGCATACTGTGTGGCCTTTCCGAATTCTCGCCAGCGCTGTTGAACGACAAACTCGCCTGCCGCGCGTCTTCTTTAAAAAATCACGTTAAAACAATTGCCCGACTCGCGTCGCGCCAGCGTCTTCGGCATGGGCTGCGGTGTCTCAAACTTGTATCCGCAAGTTGCGTGCCCGACACGATGACAGGTCGTCGGACCTGTGTGCGCACCAAATTGGCGCACGACGGGCTTTCGCGGGGACGCATGGCGCGTTCAAGGCCGGCCCGTGCGCAGCCGGCTGGCGGCGTGTCATTCGCCCATCACGTGTTTTGACTATGGTTAAATGAGTGGTGACAAATTTTCATCACATATGGCGGTTAAATGAGTGGTGACAAATTTTCATCACATATGGCATAGCCGTTGCTTGATGATGGTCAACGCGTTGCGTTGTCGGGTCTCCAGGAGGATTCGGCAGCATGAACCAAATCAAGGAGAACGATTGCATGACTTCATCGATAATCTCGATGCAGGAACACGGTGAGGACGCGGGGCCGCATCACCCTGTATGTCGTGCCCTGAAGGCGCAGCATGCCAGCATCAGCGCGATGCACATGCGCGACCTGTTTGCGGCGGACCCGGCGCGTTTCGAGCGGTTTTCGCTGCAAGTGGGCGATGTGCTGCTGGATTATTCGAAGAACCGCATCACTGAAGAAACGATGGGCCTGCTGGTACGGCTGGCCGAAGAGGCCGATGTGGCCGGCTGGCGTGAGCGCATGTTCGGCGGCGAGAAGATCAACAACACCGAAGGCCGCGCGGTGCTGCATGTGGCCCTGCGCAACCGCGGCAATCAACCGCTCATCGTCGACGGCGAGGACGTGATGCCGAAGGTCAACGCGGTGATCGCAAAGATGGGCGCGTTTGCCGAACGGGTGCGCAGCGGCGCGTGGCGCGGCTACAGCGGCGAGCGCATCACCGACGTGGTGAACATCGGCATTGGCGGTTCCGACCTGGGGCCGCAGATGGCGGTCCAGGCGCTGGCGCCTTACCGGCATCCGCAGTTGAAGGCGCATTTCATTTCCAATATCGACGGCGCCCATGTGAAGGAAGTCCTCGAATCCTTGAATCCGGAAACCACGCTGTTCATTGTGGCGTCGAAAACCTTCACCACCCAGGAAACGATGACCAATGCGAACCATGCGCGGACCTGGTTTCTGGCGCAGGCGCAGGATGAGCGCCACATCGCCGGGCATTTTGTCGCGGTGTCGACCAACCGCGAGGCGGTGACGGCATTCGGCATCGATCCCGCCAACATGTTCGAATTCTGGGACTGGGTGGGCGGGCGCTATTCGCTGTGGTCGGCGATCGGGCTGTCGATCATGCTGGCGGTGGGGGCGGAGCGCTTCATCGAACTGCTGGACGGCGCGCACGCGATGGACGCGCACTTCCGCGATGCGCCGCTCGACCGGAACATGCCGGTGATCCTGGCGCTGCTGGGCGTCTGGTACAACAATTTCTTCGGTGCGCAATCGCACGCCATCCTGCCCTATGACCACGCCCTGCGCAGCCTGCCTGCCTACCTGCAGCAGGCCGACATGGAAAGCAACGGCAAGTCGGTCGACCGCGACGGCAAGGCGGTGGACTACGATACCGGGCCCATCATCTGGGGGGCCAGCGGCATCAATGGCCAGCATGCCTTCTATCAGCTGCTGCACCAGGGCACCCGGCTGGTTCCTGCCGACTTCATCGTCTCGGTCGAGCCGCATGACGATCTGCAGGCCCACCACGACATCCTGCTCGCCAATTTCCTCGCGCAAACCGAGGCGCTGATGCGCGGCCGCACACTCGATGAGACGCAGGCGCAGACCAGCCAGTTCGTGCAGCACAAGGTGTTCGACGGCAACCATCCCAGCAATGCGATCCTGCTGCAGACGCTCACGCCGCACGCGCTGGGCATGCTGGTCGCGCTCTACGAACACAAGATCTTCGTGCAGGGCGTGATCTGGAACCTGAACTCATACGACCAGTGGGGGGTGGAACTGGGCAAACAGCTCGCCCGCCGCATCCTGCCCGAGCTGCATGCCGACGCGACCGTGGCCAGCCACGATGCCTCGACCAATGCACTGATCAATCATTACCGGCGCATGAGCCGGCGCACTCCTGCCTAATATTTCAATTATGGATCTCATTGCAGGCGACATTGGCGGAACCAAGAGCTGGCTGGCGTGGATGGCGGGCGAGCCGGACGGGGTGCAGCAGCTGCGTTTCGAGCAGGTGTATTCGAGTGCGGCATTCGCAACGGCGGACGATCTGATTCGCCAGTTCATCGCCGATTCGAAGCTGACGGCCGTGCCGGATCGCCTGTTGCTGGCGCTGCCGGGGCCGCTGCACGCGCAACGCGCCACCCTCACCAATCTGGACTGGACGCTCGAGGCCGCTGACATGGGCGCCTCGCTCGGCATTGGTGACGTGCGCTTCATCAACGACTTCCAGGCGGCTGCCGCCGGTGTGGCGACGCTGACTGCCGCCGACATGGTCGCGCTCAATCCGCAACCGACCGAGGCGGGGGGCGTGCGCGCCATCACCGGCGCCGGCACCGGGCTCGGGCTGGCCTTCATGCTGGCCGATGCCGGTGGTCGCTACCGCAGCTTCGCCAGCGAAGGCGGGCACATCGACTTCGCGCCGGCCAATGCGCGGCAGCAGCGTCTGCTGGAACAGCTGCGCGCATCTTATGGCCATGTATCGTGGGAGCGCGCGGTATCAGGATTGGCGATGAACGACCTGTACCGTTTCTGCTGCGCCGAACACCATGCCGCGCTGCCCGACGAGCCGGTCGACGGCGCCGTGCTGGTCGCGCGCGCCGAAGCCGGCGATGCGGCTGCCGTGGCCGCGCTCGACCTGTTCACCGATTTATACGGATCATGGATCGGCAATGTGGCGCTGCTGTACCAGCCGCGCGGCGGTTTGTATGTCGCGGGCGGCATCGCCGTCCATCTGCAGGCACGCATGCAGTCGCCACGCTTCATGGCTGCAGCCGCCGACAAGGGGCGTATGCGCGGGGTGGTCGAGCGCACCCCGATTTTTCTGATCGCCAACAGCCGGCTGGGTGTGCAGGGCGCAGTGGCGACCGCGTTTGCCACGCCTTGATCAATCGTTTCAAATCACAATTCAATTCCAAACCAGCAGCTACCAGGAGCGGGCATGACCATTTCCAAGGAAGAACAGACGCGGCTCTATCGTTATTACACCGAGCCCAAGATCGCGACTGACCTCACGCGGCGGACACTGGCGCTGGTGCTGGCGGGCGGCGAGGGATCGCGGCTGAAG
>JAHJNP010000040.1 GCA_018820745.1 Gammaproteobacteria bacterium | reverse complement strand
GAATCTCTTTCATGGCGGAGTGTCCTTTCCTCCAGCTAAGTCAGCGCCGGGTGGCAGCGGCGGCCGTCACCGTCGACCGGGCCGCCGTAGCGAGCCCGTTCTTTCCTGGCATGAGCCAGGAGCCTGGTCGGACTTAGAACTCCAGGCTTACGCGGATGGCATCGATGCCGGCCTTGGCGCAGCGATCGTCATCGGCACCGGTCGGGGCACCGGAGATCCCGATCGACCCGACCAGGCTGCCTTTCGATTCGATCGGCATGCCGCCGCCCAGAACCACCACGCCGGGCAGCTGGCGGATGCCGGCGGAGGGGGTGCCGGGTTGGGTCAAGGCGATGAGATCGGTGGTGTTGGAGCGGAAACTCGCTGCGGTCCAGGCTTTGCCCATGGCGGTCTGCGGGGTGTGGGCGCCGGCGAAACGGTCCCGCAGCATGACCTGGGTCACCCCGCTGCGGTCGGCCACGGCCACGGCCACATTGAAACCGGCATCCCGGCAGGTCTTGAGCGCGGCCTGGGCCGCTTTCAGGGCGCTGTCAGGGGTCAGGCTGGCGCTGTTGAAGGTGGCTTCGTCCTGGCCCGAAGCGGAGGCGGAAACGCCCATCGCCAGTGCGATCAGTAGCAGTCGGGTGGTTGGCTGTTGCATGATGTTCACTCCTTGAGAAAAGATGGGAAAACCGCTTTTTGCGCGCCGCCACTGTTGCTGCCATGCGAGCTTCTAATATGCCGGCGGAAATTCAGTATAGGTACACGATTCAGGTGCATTGACCGGCCGGGTCATGGCAGCGGGGCGACGACGAGCGGCACGATCATCTCGGCCGCGGAGAGCCCGCCGTGCACGCCGATGTGGGTGTGGCGTTCCTCGCCGCGCAGCCAGTCGCGCAGGATGGCCCGGCCGCGCGGGATGAGGACGTAGTCGCCGAGCCGGTCGGCGAGGCCGGGGTGGGCTTCGCCAGGGCCCAGCCAGCCCTGGCGCACGACATCCACGCTCCTGAACAGCTGAACCCGGTCGTGCAGCCGCTCCCGCACGTAGTCCTCGAACTGCGCCTCGCGGCCGGCACGAACGTAGGCGTAGGCCGCGCGCGATTCGCCGCACAGGGGCAGCAGCAGGGTCTCGCGCAGCCGCGGGTGGTCGTCGAGATCGATGGTGTCTGCTGCCGACGTGTCGATGAATCCATGGTCGGCGGTGACGATGACGAGGCTGTCGTTGTCGCGCGCCACCTCCACCAGCTGGGCGAAGGCTGCGTCGAGCGCGCCGAAGGCGTCGGCCACCGCTGCGCTGTGGACGCCGTGTTCGTGGGCCAGGCTGTCGTGCTGGGGCCAGTAGGCATGGACGTAGCTGCGCGGCCCGGCGCTGCGCAGGAGGCCGCCGATCCGGGCGGTCATCTCCTCCAGGCTGTCGTAGCCGTGCCGCTTGGCCTGGCCGGAGAAGGCGACGTTGAAATCCGAATGGATGATGCGCCACGGGCTCACCACATGGCAGGGCCGGGGCAGACGGTCGACCAGCGGCGAGAGGCCGAACAGTTCCGCCGGCGTGACGCCGGCCTCGCGCAGGGAGTGGCGGCCGGTGCGGACGCGGAAGGGCAGCGGCGCGACGATGGCGCCGACCTCGCGGAAATACATGTGCCAGCCGGTCAGCCCGTGCTGTTGCGGGGCGAGGCCGGTGAGGAAGGTGGGAATGGCGCTCGCCGTGGTGGAGGGAAAGACCGAGGTCAACTGTCCGCGCAGATGCCGGCGCAGGGCGCCGTCGCGGCCGAGCAGGTAATCGTGGCCGAGGCCGTCGACCACCAGCAGCACCAGATGGCGCGCCCCGGCCAGGGCGTCGGGCGGCAGCGCCGCCAGCGGCGCATAGGGACTGCTGCCGCCCAGCGCGGTGGTGATGGAGCTCATCAGGTTGACGATGCCGCCGCCGCGGTAGTCGGGCAGGCTGAAGTCGTCCTGTGTGGGTTCAATGCCGGGTGCCGGCGTCATGGCTGTTCTGTCGTGATGAGCATGTTGTGCGCTGAAAAAATGCGCCTGCCGGATCAGGCCGGCCTAAAGTGAATATAGCCTCCCGCGACCGCAAACCATGAAAAAGCCCTCGATGAGCCTGAAAAGCCTGGCCCACGCCCTGCGCGGGGTGGATCACGTGGTGCGGACGCAGCCCAATGCGCGGCTGCATCTGCTGGCCGCGGTGCTGGTGTGCGCCGCCGGGGTGTATTTCGGGCTGGGCCGGGCGGAGTGGCTGTGGGTCAGCATCGCCATCGCGCTGGTGTGGAGCGCCGAGGCCTTCAACACGGCCCTCGAACAGCTGGCCGATGTTCTGCATCCGGCGCCGCATCCCGGCATCGGCCGGGCCAAGGATGCGGCGGCCGCCGCGGTGCTGATTGCCGCGCTGGGCGCGGCGGTCATCGGTCTGCTGGTGTTCGTGCCGCATCTCGCCGGCCTGGTTCGCTGAGCCGCCGATGCGCCTTCGGCATAGGCCAGGCGGGCAGCAGGCATGGCAGGAAAAATTCTGGAGCGGAGCGCATGTTCGAGACGATGAACCGGCGAATGTTTTTTGACCGGGCGGGCCGCTTGCTGCTGGGCGGGGCGGCGGCGACCGCCGTTTCCGGCGCGGCAGCGGCGGCATCCGGCAGGACGCGAAAGCTGACCGAGGCGACGGAAAAACCAGCGGCAGGCGGGCCCGGTATGACCCTGTTCCTGTGCGGGGACGTCATGACCGGGCGCGGGATCGACCAGGTGCTGCCCCATCCCGGCGACCCGGTCCTGCACGAGGGCTATGTGACCTCCGCCCCGGATTACGTGGCGCTGGCGGAGCGCGTCAACGGTCCGATCCCGCGGCCGGCGGAATTCGCCTATGTGTGGGGCGACGCGCTGGCGGAGTGGGCGCGCATCGCGCCGGACCTGCGGATCGTCAACCTGGAAACGGCGGTGACTACGCGCGACGACTGGCAGCGCGGCAAGGGCATCCATTACCGCATGCACCCGGCCAATGTGCCCTGCCTCACGGCCGCCGGAATCGACTGCTGCGTGCTGGCCAACAACCACGTGCTGGACTGGGGGTATGCGGGGCTCGCCGAGACGCTGGAGACGCTGCGCCGCGCCGGGTTGCAGCG
>JAHJNP010000423.1 GCA_018820745.1 Gammaproteobacteria bacterium | reverse complement strand
GCTTCTGGAGCGAGATCCTGGCCCAGGGCGGCGCCCGCCCGGCGCTCGAATCGTTCAAGGCCTTCCGCGGCCGCGAGCCGACCATCGACGCCCTGCTGCGCCACAACGGCATGGCATGAGCGTGCTGGCTGCCCTGTATCCGAAGGGGTATCCCGCGGGTCAGCGGCTATACCACCACGGCCTTCCCTTGCATGCCCTTCAGGGTACTTGTGGGTAAAGCTTCACCCCGAGGTGGCCGTTAAGTGGGGAATCACGTCTTTCGGGAGCACGGCATGAAAGCAGGACTCATCTTGGCAACGGTGTGCGTAGCCCTGGCAAGCGCGCCGCTTGCCGCCGCTCAGCTGTATCAATGGAAGGATACGCAGGGTCGGATGCAATACAGCGACCAGCCGCCGCCGCCCAGTGTCCGCAATGCCCAGCAGAAATCGTTCAAGGGCAACGTCATCGAAGTTGGCGAATCCTACAGCGCCAAAACCGCGCGCGAGAAAAACCCGGTTACTTTGTACGCCAGCGCGTGCGGCGCCCCCTGCGACCAGGCGCGGCAACTGCTCACCGAGCGCGGCGTGCCCTTCAGCAACAAGGATCCGCAGGCAAGCCCCGAATCCCAGGCCGAACTGCAAAAGCTCACCGGGCGCCTGAGCGTGCCGGTGCTGGTGGTCGGCAGCGACAAGATCGACGGCTTCGAAACCGGCCAGTGGCAGGCCATGCTGGATCGTGCCGGCTATCCAAAGTCCGCCCCGCCCGGCCGCAAGCCGGTGCCAGCAGCGGCGCCTGTTCCCGAACCCACCCAGTGAGCGCCCCGCCTGCCTTGAAGGGTGCCTGATCCACGGCGCACGGCTGTCCCGCATGGCGGGATGACATCGCATGCCCGCACGGCTGCCCCAAAGGATTCTTTTCAATACCCCCTAGCGGGGGACTCCGATCCACTATCGGCTAAAGCCCATGTGGAATCGTATGCCCTAAAGGACTCCGATCCACTATCGGCTAAAGCCCATGTGGAATCGTATGCGCTACACTCGGCGGCATGAAAATCGCCGCCTGGAACGTCAACTCTCTCAAGGTCCGCCTGCCCCAGTTGCTGGACTTTCTCGCCACCCGCCAGCCCGACGCGGTGTGCCTGCAGGAAACCAAACTCACCGACGACAATTTCCCGATCGCAGAACTCGCAGCCGCCGGCTACCGCGTCGCCTTCGCCGGGCAAAAAACCTACAACGGGGTCGCCCTCGTCAGCCGCAGCGAACTGACCGACGTCAGCATCGGTATCCCGGGATACGAAGACGAGCAGAAGCGCGTCATCGCCGCCACCGTCGACGGCGTGCGGCTGGTGTGCGTGTACTGCCCCAACGGACAAAGTCTCGATTCCGACAAGTATCCCTACAAGCTCGCCTGGTTCGACGCGCTGGCCGCCTGGCTGAAGGACGAACTGGCGCACCACCCCAAACTCGCCGTGCTTGGCGACTACAACGTCGCGCCGGAAGACCGGGACGTGCACGACCCGGAGGCGTGGAAAGACAGCGTACTGGTGTCAGAACCCGAGCGCGAACGCTTTCGCAATCTGCTGGCGCTGGGCCTGAAAGACAGCTTTCGCCTGTTCGAACAACCCGAAAAGAGCTACAGCTGGTGGGATTACCGCATGATGGGCTTCCGCCGCAACCACGGCCTCAGGATCGACCATATCCTGCTGTCCGAACCGCTCGCCACGGCCTGTACCGCCGCCAGCATCGACCGTGACATGCGCAAGCTGGAGCGGCCATCGGATCATGCGCCGGTGGTGGCGGAAATCAGCGAGCTTTGAGTTTGCGGCTGAAGCCCAGCCCGGCCAGACCCACCCCCAACAGAAGGACCGATGCCGGCTCTGGAACACCATTGATCCCGACGCTCGCCGCGTCCAGTGCGCCACGCAGGTAGGGAATCGTGAAGTTGGCCTGATCCGTCGCATTGCTCGCATAGGGCCCAGGATCCATGGCGAGGTAATTGAACGAACCACCATTCAAGTACTCGCGAAAAGCTGCGATGTTCACGTTTTCGTCATTTTGACCCAACATTGTGGTGTCGGCGGTCGCGGCAAATCCGAGCATGTGATAAGTCACGCCAATATTCACCGGTATGTAGCTCGCGGGCATGTACTGGGTTGCAGTATTGCTGGCCACGGTATGCCAGGCGCCATCGGTATGCCACCCGGCTCCCGTATCGGTCAGGTTGAAATAGAGGGACGCCCAGTCGCGGAACGGCTGATAGTTTGACCCCCCGAACATAATGATGTCCAACCCCTGATCCAGCTTGGTCCGGTAGTCGACAAACGGGCCGGTGCCGCCATCAAAACTCATAATGAGCACATCGTTGGCGCCCGGCGTATTGGACATCGCGCCACCGCCAAGGGCCGTATAGCTTACGCCCATCGTGGTCAACGCCGTTCCGATGTTGGTCGTGGCTGAGCCTTGCAAGTAAACGGTCGCCTCCGCCGGAATTGTGGTTACCAGTGCGGACATCGTTGCGGCGTACGCCAATGCAGTTTTGAAATTCTTTTTCATACAACCTCCCAATATTTTATTTAGTGAAGGAACTAGTGAAGCCGCGTTTTTTTAAGCATTAATCGTTCCATGTTTAAATACCATTCATAATCAGTCACTTACTGACAGCACTTGATTGGTCGTGTAAAAATTACCGACACACGGCGGTATGTTCTCGCTCCCGTTGGCCACGCGGCTACCAGCCCAGTCGCACGGGAGCCGAAACGAGCCTGGTGACGGCAGCAAATCGAAACGGAAGGTGTTTGGATTTACCGCTGCTGTCCCAAGCTGTGCACAAGCCTTCTCCAGACGCTGAAGCCAGAATCAGTACTGCACCACCGCCGGATCGAGGCTGCGCCACAGATACCAGGTGGCGAGGGTGCGCCAGGGTGCGTGGCGCTCGCCATGCTGGCGCAGGGCCGTGGGCGTGGGACGCTCACCGCCCAGGTAATGCATCGCGACGGCCTTTTGCAGGCCGATGTCGTCGACCGGCCAGACGTCGGGGCGGCGCAGGCTGAAGATGAGGAACATCTCGGCGGTCCAGCGGCCGATGCCGCGCACGTCGACGAGTTCGGCAATCACTGCCTCGTCTTCCATTTTTTTCCAGCGCGCCGGCTCGATGCGGCCGTCGACGAAATGCCCTGCGAGGTCGCGAAGATATTCGGCCTTGCGACGTGACAGGCCGCAGGCGGCGAGCGCATCGAGCTCCAGGGTAGCGATGTGTTCGGGGCTGACGATCTCTGCGTAGTCGGCAAAGCGTGCCCACACGCTGTCGGCGGCCTTGACCGATATCTGCTGGCCGACGATGGCGCGGGCCAGGGTCTGGAACGGGTCGCCGCGATTGGCGAGGATGGCATCGGGATAGCGTGCGATGAGCGCGGCCATCACCGGGTCGGCGGCGGCGAGTTCGGTGCAGGCCGGTTCCCAGTACGCCGGTGCCGCCAGCGTTTTCACAGCAGAATGATGTCGTACTGTTCCTGCGGATAGGTGGTCTCGACCTGCAGCGACACCGGCTTGCCGATGAAATCGATGAGCTGGGCGAGGCTGCCGGACTCCTCGTCGAGGAACAGATCGATCACGCTTTGCGAGGCGACGATGCGGTATTCGCGCGCCTCGAACTGGCGCGCCTCGCGCAGGATTTCGCGCAGCACGTCGTAGCACACGGTCTGCGCGGTCTTGATTTCGCCGCGTCCGGCGCAGGTGGGGCAGGATTCGCACAGGATGTGCGCCAGCGATTCACGGGTCCGCTTGCGCGTCATTTCGACCAACCCCAGGGCGGAGAAGCCACTGACGGTGCTGCGGGTGGGGTCGCGCGCCAGGGTCTTCTTCAGCTCGGTGAGCACCGCTTCCTGATGCTCGGCGTTGTCCATGTCGATGAAGTCGATGATGATGATGCCACCGAGGTTCCTCAGGCGCAGCTGGCGCGCGATGGACTGCGCGGCTTCGAGATTGG
>JAHJNP010000422.1 GCA_018820745.1 Gammaproteobacteria bacterium | reverse complement strand
GGCGACATCATCGGCATCCACAACCACGGCCAGCTGCACATCGGCGACACCCTCACCGAGGGCGAAGCGCTGCAGTTCAAGGGCATTCCCTACTTCGCCCCCGAGCTGTTCAGCCGCCCGCGCCTGCGCGATCCGCTGCGCGCCAAGCAGCTGAACAAGGGCCTGCTGGAACTCGGCGAGGAAGGCGCGGTGCAGGTGTTCGAGCCGTTCGCCGACAACACCCTGCTGATCGGCGCGGTCGGCCAGCTGCAGTTCGAGGTCGTCGCCCATCGCCTGAAGACCGAGTACGGCGTCGACGCCAGCTTCGAGAACGCCGGCATCTACACCGCGCGCTGGGTCACCTGCCCGGACGCCCAGCATCTGGCGGAATTCACCCGCGCCAACACGCTCAAACTGGCCAAGGACGTCGACGGCAACCTGGTCTATCTGGCGGACACGCGCGTGAATCTGATGCTGGCGCAGGAGCGCTGGCCCAAGGTCGCTTTCCATGACACAAGGGAGCACGGCCAGCTGATGAGCTAAGGCGCAGGAACGTAACGGCAGCCGGAGAGCGATCCGGCAAGCGAGCCCCTGCCGGCACCCTCCCCGCCACAGCCGCTCGCTCGCCCAAGGCACCCGGTCGGTCTGACCGGATCCCGCCCGCATATTCGTGAAGGAAACCCGGTGCCAAAATTCAAGGATTTCTATGCATGACAACTATCAAATACTGGGCATCTCGCCCAGCGCAACAACCGATCTAATCAAGGCCGCTTACCGAAAAAAAGCCGCACAGTTCCACCCCGACAAGAACCAGTCTCCGGATGCACCGACGCGCTTCAGAGAAGTCCAGGAAGCCTATGAAGTGCTTTCCGACGCAGCGCGCCGCAAGGCTTACGACGACTATCGGCAACGCAGCCTGATCGAAGACCCCTTGCCTGTCGCATGGGACATGTCGGGCAAATACATCCAGGAAGCCCTCAAGTGAAAAAATCGCGTTATTTTTCGGACCTCATCAAAAACTACATCGACGAGGTCGACGACCTGGTGACGGACTCCGAAGGCAAGTCCGTGCTGCAGAAACGCCTGAACGAGAAGCGGCGGGAGATCGATGCCATCCTGCCGATGATCGAGTTCAGCCCGGAAATGGTATCGGTCGTCTTCTACGGCGCCTTTGACTTCAAGTCGCCGGAAACCATGCAGCGGGTCGTGCTGAGCGAACCGGGGCATGCCGATTTTCTGGCCTGGGCGGAACTGGAAAGCGAGCTGGCGGTGTCAACCTGGGCCAGGCCGCTGATCGATTCGTCGCTGAAGGTTCAGGGCGGCGACGCTTTTCTCGTCGCCACGGCTGCGCTGGAATTTCTGCGCAACAAGGATTCGGCTCCGGCTCCGATGCCTGAGCCCGAGGCCGGGAAAGATGCCGACGCCGAAGGCGAGACAGGCGACGAGGACGGCTCGGATGACTTGAATGAGGCGGGCGCGGACTGGCTCGCCGAACAGGGATTCGACCCCTTGGGCCACTAAGCACCATGATTGATCAAGAAGGACACAGCATGCACCCGGTTGTTTTGAAATCCTCACAGCTGATTCTTGCCGGCGATATCGTCGGCGCCGAGAACGCACTCGCGACCATTGCCGATGAGCACGGCGATCACGCGCTGGTCAGCATCCTTGACGAATTGCCGCCCAAGGACCTGCTGGCGGTCATGCGCGAATTCGATTCGTCCAGGGAATCCGTGGTGAACATGCTGGTGACGCCCGAGCAGTTCGCCCGCTCGATCGTCCTGGAAAAAAAGTACGGCGACCGCACGAGCGAGCGACTGCGCGCCATGATGAACGCCGTCATCCACCGCGATTACCATGCCGCCCACGAATACCTCGAAGCCATCTCCGACATCGAGGGTGGCAGCGAAACGCTGGCCGACTACTTTGCCGACCATTACGACGAAGTGTTTTGTTTCGCCACCAGCGGCAGTTTTGCGCCGCAAATCGATCCTGATTCCGATCCCAAGATCCACACCACCTGGCTGATGGAAAAAATCGAGGAGATCGATCATGGGCTGGCTTTTGGCAACTTCATCGAGGATTCGCGGCCCGTGCTTTCCCGCTCGGAAGTCGCGGATGGCGACTGGATGGAAACCGCATGGGTGCTTCGCTACGAGCTGACCGATGCGTTCGAGGAAGTGATGATCACGCTGCGCGACCGTGCGCAAAAAATGCTGGAGTTGGCCGAGCTGGCTTTGATTTCCGAGGCATTGGGCCCGGTGGGTGCGGCCGGCGACGAAGAAGAGTCCGCCATTTAAGGGCTTGATGCATGGCAACCGCACTCACGACTTTCGACAATCGGCCCTTTTTTGACAAGGCGCTGTGTTACGGCGTTGCGCAGGACATCATCCCGTCGGGACGACTGCAAAGCCTCCAGGAGGAGTTCTCGAAGGGCATCGTCCAGATCGCCAACTTTTTCGGCACGGCGCATCTGCGCCCTGAGCTCGAACTCGCCCTGCACCGCATGGTGAACCTGGTCAGTCTCTACCTCGAGGACATGTCGGGCGGCGACCTGCAGATCGCCGCAGCGTCCTTGCGCGACAAGACCTTGCTGTCGCACTCCAAAGCCGGTTCGGACATGCTCAAACGGCTCCATGCGATGCCGGACAGCACGCTGGTCGATCGCGGCCCGGTTTCAGCCGAGCGTCAACGCGCCTATCTCGACGAAAAGACGGCGTCAGACACGATCCCCCAGGCTGAATACCGGTCTGAACTTGCCCTGCGCCAGACGATGCGGAACACGATCGATTTCACGTTCTGGCTGGCAAAAACAATGGGGGGTTCCCGCGACGACATCGATGATGCCGAGCCGCTGATCCGAAGCGCCATGCTGGTGATCTTCGTTGATCAGGCCGAGCTGAAGCTGCCGACCCGCTCGGCATTCGTCCGCCTGTTCAAGTCCGCGAAAAACCCGAAAGCCAGGCTTTCTCAAGACCGGCTGAAGGCCTTTCTCAGGGAGGCGCCAACGGAATTTCAGCAGCTTGCGCGAGAGGCGATGGATCGTTTCATTGAAAGAGATCTGCCGCAGATCCGAGCTGCCTCCAGCACGGCTGATAAGTTTCTGTATGGCGACGCTGGCGAAAATTATTTCGTCAGCGAGAGCGTGGACGACGACGTCAGGGAATACGACCGCCTGGTCGCCAGGGAATGGGATCGCGTGACGCGGGGCGAGGCGGACGACCCGGCAGTCGTGGCCACGGTGTTTTTTTTCGTTGCGACCGGGCTGCCGCCCAAAGCCAGCATGCTCCTGCGGGAAGCCAGGGACATCATCGGTGTTTTCCGGAGCGGCGGCTTCGATTCGCAGGCCGTGATCAGATTCGTCGGCGACCATGCACCTGAGGCGATCCGCGAAGAACTGCAGAAATTCTGGACGGATGAGTTGAAGCCCGAAGCGGAAGAACAGCTCAGCGACCTGGACCCCAACTGGCCAGACGCTCACATGGAGCGAGCCCTCGAATACCTGAGGAAAACCTGCCGTGTCACCTGGAAAGCGCGAAGACGGTAATCCGCGCGAGCCCCATCGCGTGACATCAGTTCTGCCGCCGGTGTCCTCAGCCTTCCCTGAATAAGCGGATCGCCTCGTCCAGCCGATGAACCGGATGAATCGTCATTCCCGCGATCTTCTGCTTGGGCTGATTGGCGGCCGGCACGATGGC
>JAHJNP010000421.1 GCA_018820745.1 Gammaproteobacteria bacterium | reverse complement strand
GCCGTTGCCGTTGCGGTCGAGGACGAGAAAGCCGTCGTCGGGGGCGACCCAGCCGGTGCCTTCTTTGGTGCCGTTCAGGTCATGGTCGAAGTAGACGGGATGCGAAGGATCGAAGCCGACGGTTTCGAGGCCGTCGCCGTCGAGGTCGAGGGTGAGGGGGTCGCGGCGGGGGACGGATTTTTGGCCTGCATCGAATGAATCACCAGTTCCCGGATCGATACCGGGAGAATCATCTTCCGGAGGGGTGTCACTCCATGGCTTGCTTGGGTCTTTTGGATTAGCCCAGCCCCCATCGGGAGTATAAATTCTGTTTCCATCAGGATCGTAGTACTCATTCGTCGAGCTTCGCGTGCCTTCTGGCACCAAGCGCGACGGCCCTTGCGAAAATGATGTTCCATCAGCGGAAACGGTAATGGTGGGTTGCCATTCCATGCCCGGGGGTGTCGGGTCTGCAGGAGGAAACCCTGGTACTCCATCTGCTTCGGCAGCAGCTCTTATTCTCTGATTTGCATCAATAATTTTTTCGCCCGTTGCCCTTAAGTCACCTGACCAAGTGTTGGCAAGATCCCTTACTACAATGCCAACAGCGGGCGGCAAAACCCGGCTACCTGCGTTTGTTAAGCCGCGAAGAAACTCAATCCCATTTAGTGGGTCATTTTTATCCTTGAGGGCATTTCCTGCGTCAATGACATCCTGCAACGCCTGTCTTCCCTTGTTGATTGCCGAAACAGTTTCAATGATTGACATAAAATCCCCCTAATAAATTTTTGATGAAATTGGTTTTACTGGGAAACGCCGGGCGGATTTACCCAGTTTTCCGGTACTTTGAATATCAAACGCTCAATGGAGCCTTGCTTTTCTCTGACGCAGGTAAATATTTTTGATGAAATTTTCAACTGTTCATTTGTACTTAGTTTGCTTTCTGCGCTAATTTTTTCTAGATCCGAGAGGCTGGCGCATTCCTTCGACAAATAAAGTAGTCTCGCAGCTACAATGTAATCAAAACTGAAATATCCGATTGCGAGCAACAACGCTCCAATCACTAGCTTCTTATTCATGTCGTCCCCGTCTATTGCTTGTTGTGTGCGGCATCGTAATCTCCCCCCTGAAGGCACGCACGGGGTTCAGTTTGATGTAACGCTGACAGGCCAGCAGGTAGTCTTCCTCCTAGGTCAGACAAGAGCGAAAGCGCCCTTCCCACAGCGTGCCGCTGCGACGGTATGTGTTGGTTGGCAACTTACGCCCCCATGGTGACAACATGGCAGGGTGAAATTGGCACTTTATGAGCCACACGGGCTAAGACTAAAGTTGTATTGACAAAGCGGAAAGTGGTCGAGCACGCTACGGCATCACGCCAAAAACGGCCGCACGAAGGCCAGCGAGGAGCCTAGCGTGCGGCCGACGCTCCCGCTTCTAAATCTCGGTCTGCTCCGAGATCTCCAGTGCATCATCGACCTCGATCCCAAGGTATCGAACGGTGCTCTCCAGCTTGCTATGGCCGAGCAAAAGTTGGACGGCCCGTAGGTTTTTGGTTCGCTTGTAGATCAGTGTCGCCTTGGTCCGCCGCATGGTATGCGTGCCATAGACCGTCGAATCGAGTCCGATGGCTGCAACCCATTGATGCACGATGCGGGCGTACTGGCGGGTAGAAACATGAGGCGATTTCGCCAGGCGACTGGGGAACAGATAGTGCTCCGGCCTCAAATTCGCCTTTTCGACCCATGCCGATATGGCAGATCGGGTCGGCTCGGTCAGCTCGAACTGCACTGGACGTTGGGTCTTTCGCTGCACGACCATCGCTCGGGGCAATATCTGGTTGCCGTGCGTCACGTCCCGAACGTGCAGATTCACTAGATCGCAGCCACGCAGCTTGCTGTCGATCGCCAGGTTGAACATGGCCAGGTCGCGAACCTGATGTTCGTTTTGGAGGTGGATTCGGATGGCCCAGATGTCCTTGGGCTTGAGTGGGGGCTTTTGGCCGACCAGCTTACCTTTGTTCCAAGGTTCCCGAGATTGATTGGCTTCCATGTCAGACTCCTTCGTAGTTGATGGGAGTCTGATTGTCTTGCCGAGTCGCGGACGGCTGCTTTCAGGGGGAGCGTGAATTCCTGATCAATGACGGCTCAAAACCACATAACGGACCAAGTAGGCTGAGAACCCGCTGTCCGCTTCGGCCGAACAAGAGACGGTCGGACACCTCGACCTGAACTTCCACTTCTGGCCGGCAGCGTGGATTCCGTCAGTCTCCACACTGCGGTCACTCGCCAGCCATTCCCGATGCCGGCTCGGGCCTGTCATTGCGCCCGCTGATGAACCCCGGCACTTCCATGACGAGCCGCCAACGCCCGCGCATTGACGCGCGCAGCCAAACCGGTGCAGGCTTGGGCCTCCCCCGTTATTCGCCGACATCCATGTCCCTCCGCTCGCTTTGCACGCGCTGGCTCGCGCTCTTCGCTTTGTTTTCCCCCTCGGTGCTGGCCGCCTCGCCCAATGGCGTGGTGGCGGTGTCGCACCCGGCAGCGGCGGCGGCCGGCGCGCGCATGCTGGCTGCGGGCGGCAACGCCGTGGATGCGGCGGCGGCGGTGCAGTTCGCGTTGAACGTGGTCGAGCCGCAGTCGTCCGGCATCGGCGGCGGCGGCTTCATGCTGATCCATCTGGCGAAAACCGGCGAGACCTTCATCGTCGATTCGCGCGAGCGCGCGCCGGCTGCGGCCAGCGCCGACATGTTTGCGCCGGACGGCCTGCCGATGCCCTTTCCGCTGGCTTCGACCAGCGGCCTTGCGGTGGGCGTGCCGGGCACACTGCGCGGCGTCGATACCGCACTCACCCGCTGGGGCACGAAGACGCTGGCGGATACGCTGGCGCCGGCGATCGAACTCGCCGAACACGGCTTTCGCGTCAACCGCTTCCTTGCCGCCGACATCGCCCACGACGGCGGCCGCACCCGGATTCATCCCGAAACCGCGGCAATCTTCCGCCCCGGCGGCGTGCCGCTCGCAGAAGGCGACTGGCTGGTGC
>JAHJNP010000429.1 GCA_018820745.1 Gammaproteobacteria bacterium | reverse complement strand
GTCGTGCTTTTCTTTCGGCGCCTTGATCGAGATTTCCTGCAGGCGATAAATCTTGCGCTTGGCAAACAGCTCGGGGTGCTGGTCGAAATAGTTCGACACTTCGGCGTCGGTCGGCTCGACCGGCGCGCCCAGCTTGCGGCTCATGTAGGCCTCGGCCAGGATCTGGCGGCGCGACGCGTCCAGCGCCTGCACCACCATGGGGTCGCGGTCCAGCTTGTCTTCCAGCGCCTTCTGCAGCAGCACTTCCTGGTCGACCAGGTTGCGCACCACCTGCAGCGAAGCCGTCTTGGTCTGATCCTTGTCGAGATTGGGGATGCGCTGCAGCGCGTAGTTCACCTGATGCACCGTCAGCTCGGTGCCGTTGACCTTGGCCGCCACCTGGGTGGGGGCCTTTTCCCCGGTTGCCGCTTCGTCCTTCTTGTCGCCGCAGCCGACAGCCAGCACCGCGACCAGCAAGGGCAGATACAACTTCTTGAAACCGTACATATTGGTCATCCTCTTCGTCCAGATTATTGGAAATTATGTGGTGTGAATGTTACACCAAGCACACCGCCGGATGACAAAGGCAGGGTTCGCGCCGGGCGTCCGCACGGGTAAAAATATTTGAATGCCGGGTGCACGCTATTTAATGGGGGCGGCTTTGTCACGCAGCGACAGTGGATTCAGCGTCAAGGCGCCCTGACCGGGCAACCCGGGCAGACTGCGCCACCCGGGGTTTCCAGGGCGAAAACGTGGCCTGGGCCGCGCGGTGTGCGGTTTACGCAAACGGCCCCTGGTTTGCCCTGTTTTTGTGGCGGCCGACATTTTGGCCAAACCGGTACTACGCTATACTGAGTCCAGCTTGGAACCCTGGTTCGAGCCCGGCTGAAGACCGGTTATAAAAAACAATCTACATTCACTGAGGAGTCACATGAAAACCATTTACCTGGCCGCAGCCATGGCGTCCGCTTTGTCCCTGTCCACCCCCGCTACCGCAGGCTTTTTCGATTTGACCCTGGCGCCCTTTATCGGTGCCAGCGCGGGACAGGCGTCCTACGATATATCGTGTCCGGCAACGAGCACATGCGACGATTCCGACACCGCCTGGAAGATTTACGGTGGACTGGAAGTCAACGAATACCTTGCGATGGAAGTCGGTTACGCCGATCTGGGCGAAGCCAAATACAGCGGCACGCCGTCCGGCACGGCCGAAGTCCATGGCATGACGATGCAAGCGGTCGGGACCTTTGCGATCACCCCCAGCTTGTCCGTGATTGGCCGTGGCGGGATGAACTTCCTGAACCTCGAAAAGAACGGCACGATTGCCGGCACACCGACCAACAACGTGGGCGACACCGACGTGGTCTGGTCATTGGGCCTGGGCGCCCAGTACAATCTGAGCAAGTCCGTGGGGCTGCGCGCAGAATGGGAGCGTTACTTCGACGTGGGCGACGCGGACACCACCGGCGAAATCGACATCGACCTGATCTCCGCAAGCGTGGTCTACACGTTCAGATAATGCAGCGGGCCATTCGCCCCATGAAAGGGGCGCAATCGGGCCCCTCATGCCGCTGACAAAACCCCGTCTTTTTCCGAAGGCGGGGTTTTTTCTTGTTCGCGCAGGGACAAGAAGGGGCAAGTTCAGTCTGCCCCTTGTTTTGCGGCCAAGCCCCCCGGCGCTGCTTGCCTCCCCGGAATATCGTGCCGGCGCCCCCGGCTTCCTGACTTACCGAGTCGCTTTGGCGCGCACCGCCGCTCCGACCATCCCCAGCCCTGCCAACAGCATCATCCAGGCGTGCGGTTCGGGTACCGGCGCTGCCACCAGCGTCGATTCAATCCAGGGGATATAGGACGCCACGACCGTGCCGCCGCCAACCGAGCCAAACAGCACATTGCTGTCGGAAGACAGGTTGGTTTTGCTGTTGAAGGTGCCGATGCCCGCAATCTGCCAGGCGCCGTTGTCGTAGACGAACAGCGGGCTGCCCGAATCGCCGCCGGCAAACTGCGCCTCGATCGTTGACCCCAGGCTCAGGTTGGCCGGCTTGTTCGTACCAAATATATTGCTCGACGAATCCGGGCCATCGAAGTCAAACACGAAGACTTCGTCGTGCAATCCGCCGTCGTCGTCACCCAGCACCCCGTCCACCTGGTTTTGTCCCGTTCGCTTGATGCTGGCGTTGGCGCCGCTGGTGACGCCGCTGGCACCATCGCCGCCGCCGCCGTATCCCACAAGGGTGAGCGTCTGGCCATCCAGCGCGCCGCCGTACAAACCATACGTCGGCACGGCGCCCACGACCGGTGCGCTCAGCGTGATGATCGCCAGGTCGTCGTGCCAGACGCCATCGCTTCCCGGCGACGTGCCGGTGTAACCGGGAAAAACCGTAATCGCCGTAACGCCGAGGGTATGCGAGAGATCGCCGCCGGCATTAAGCGTGAAGCCGACATTGCCGGGCGACCCCACCTGGCCGTTCACCACATGTGCGGCGGTCAGCACATGCTGGCTGTCCAGCAACACGCCGGAATAGACGCTGCCATTGATGGTGACCGCGCCAACGCCCGCCCAGGGCGAGGTGGACACATTGGCATCCACGCTGCCACCGACCAAAGCGAGCGCTGATGTGCTGCCCAACGCGGCAACGACTGCAAGAACAACCTGCTTATATTTAAAGCCCACGAACACCTCCCCAGTTTTTTCGTTATGGTTTTGCGCGAGTCATTCCGCACGCCATTCATTGAAGCAATTTATGTTCCGAAATTGTTTAATAAACAAAAACAATGGACTACAGTTTGCCCTGAATATGCTGGTACGTATGTGTAAAGAATCCCGACATTCAAGCTTTGGATACCCCTAAAAAGACGGAAATGGGTAATCGTGCCCGACATCCGGCCCATATCCCCCATCCCCATATCCCCGCCCAACCTGTTTCAACACGTAAAAAAGCCGGGGACGCATCCCCGGCTCAACACACCGATCAAACGATCTGATTAGAACTTCACAGCAAAACCCGCTGTCATCAGGTCGATATCCAGGTCTTTCCTGTCGAAGCGTTCCCACTCTGCACGCAGGCTCACGTTGTCAAGCAGCGCATAGCTCACGCCCACCCCGTAATAGGGCTCGTAGCTGTCGTCACCACTGCGCTGCGTAAGCGCCGTGCCCGCCTTGGCTCTGATATCCGCAAGCACATAGGCAGCACCCACTTTGCCAATCACCGACAGTTTGTCGGTCACCGGCAGCGTGCCGACTGCGGCCAGTGTCCAGGCGTCGCTATTAACGTTGGTGCGGAGCGTGCCGGTGGTGGCCGTCATGTCGTTCAGGTTTGCGTAGCCACCTTCAGCGCCCAGATACTTATTGAACTGGTAGCCCGTGTAAACCTTCCAGCCTTCGCTGCGGGTGTTGGCAATAGTCGGGGAAGCTTGTGGGCCCACCTCGGCATCGATATATGAGGCCACGTCACGGTACTTGGATTGCCCAAAGCCAAAGCCACCATACCAGCCGTCGAAGTTGATGCCATCCCAGTCGCCCTCGCCATACTCATCCAACGCGACAGGCCCCGGATCCAGCACCCAGCCCAGGGTCAGGCCGAATAAATTCTGGTGCATGTTGGTGGTCACGCCACCAACAATATTTTGAAACGGCGGGGATGTCTGTGAGTTGGACGCCACATACATATAGGTACCGGTAACCTCCAACTCGTCGCTGGCTTTGTAGGTAAATCCAGCCGAGTAATGGCGCTCCACCACCGCCGGCGCCAGAAGGCCGAAGGTCAACTGATCGTTCGGGATAGGCGATTTACCGTAGTTGTATCCGGCCCGCACCAGCAAGCGATTGTTCACGCCGTACTGAACACCGAGCTTGTATACCGTCTGGTTTTTCCAGCCAAATCCCATGCCTTCATCGTTACCCGTTTCAGTGGCACTGGAGGTGGCGTTCCCGTCTGCTCGCGCGTCCGCTATAGACTGAACGCCTTGTTGCTGATTAAACGCGTTGTTAATGTAGGGTGTAGGTGCAGTCTGCGGGCCGCGATTGCCAATCGAGGCAATGTCCGCGTAATTAATCCTCAACACATCCGCCGCGATGACCAGATTTTTTATGGGTTTGAACGCGATCCCTACGCCGTAGTTTTCAGGAATATCGAAATCGCCCTGTTCAGCGAACAATCCACGATATTTATCGAATTTTGTCATATAGGTGCGCGAGGTATACACCACACCCAGCGTCACCTTGTCGTCCAGATACTCACCCTGCCAGCCCAATTTGACGCCCGCACCATAGCTGTAATCAAACCCATTATTGGTCAGATTATCAGGGTCGGCAGTAATGGCGAAGCCGGGACCGGCTGCATCAAATGTTTGAAATGCACCCAAGCCATAAGCCCTAAAGCGGGTTTCAGCCAGAACCAGCGCCCCGCCCACAGAATGGTTTTCATTGACCTTGTAGCCCACCGTCAGTGGCACTAGAAGCTGCATCATATCGACGCCCAATTTCTGATCAACCGGCTGGCCAGCGCCAAACCCAAAGAGGTTCGTACTATAGGTGGTGTTCATCCCACCGTTACCAAGAACGGCAAAACCGGCAAACAAATTCTCTGTCAAGGGCATGGTCATGCCCATCTCAGGAATAATGAAATATTTGCTGTCGCTCTCCGATGCACGATCAAAACCAAAAGAAGCAACACTGGGGCTACCAGCAAGGGGCCCGGTGGTTATAGGGACAGCAGCAGATGCACCCGTCGCCCCGTAGCGCTCCGGATTGAAAACACCGAACCCCAAATCGCCCCGCATTCCCGTTTTGGTGATGTTGGCAGGGTTGGCATTGATCGAAAGAGAGTCACGCCCAAAAGCGATACCGACTCCCCCCATGCCCTGTGCCCGGAAGCCAGAACCCGGCAAGAAATAACCGTTCGTTGCCAAGGCAGGGGCATGAGCAAAGGCCAAGGCAGTAGCTAGCGCCGTCAAGGCAAAATAATTCCGCTTCATCGAGTTTCTCCTCCAACTTAAAGATTTATTGATTGCATCCATTTGTTTTTTATAAACTATCTTTATACATTCCGAGACTATCATACTGTTGACATCTCAAACAATACCTTAACTGGCCATTTCTACTCATTTCCTCCTGATATTGGTATTTATTAATTTAATGACCGATTTTTTCCCTGGGCGATCCGGAAAACGACATGACCTTGTCCTCCAGGCATTACTTGCTCAAAACAATACTGAAATTAAACCCTTGATCCAAAGCAATAACGCCGGGATTCTCCGGCGTTATTGCTTATTGTGTATGACGCTCCTTCGCAACTGAATGACGCATCAGCATCAAACGGTCTTCTTGCGCCGCGCAACCGCTCCCAGCAACCCCAGACCAACAGCAAACATCCACACGGCCTCGGGCTCGGGGACGGGTGCTGCATAATCCGACCAGTCGGCAGCAGCAAAGGTCAGGGTGCGCGTACCGTCCGCGCGCAGCAGGAAAGCGTAGCCCGAGTAGAGGTTGGCATGCCAGGTTGCGCCATCGGCGCGGGTCTGGCCACTCGCAGTGCCAGCCGCGCCCTGATCTTCAGCCACGATCACATCGGCTGTGCCCTCGCCGAATACCCAAACGCCCTTCGGTATGACGCCCCCTCCCAGGAAAGAGACCTGGTTCTGCCACGCGTCCTGGCTCTCCCCGGTCAGCGGGTTGGTGTTGTTCTCGACTGCGCTCCCGCTGAAAGACTGCACTACCCCACCTGACGTGGTTATATTGACCACATAGTCGCCGTAGCTGCGCATGACAAAGTCAGGGACAATCTCAGTGGAGGAAAACCTGTCAGGTTTTGGGCTGCCATCCGGGTTGGTGAGGCCATTGGCGGCGTCATCGAAGTAGACATCAAAGGCGAAATCGAAGGTGACCTGGCCTGCCATCCGTTCCACCGCATCCGGCCTGGAAGCCAACACGGACCCGCACCAGCCGCGTGCATCGGAGACGGCGTAAGGCTGGAAGTTGAGGCGGG
>JAHJNP010000420.1 GCA_018820745.1 Gammaproteobacteria bacterium | reverse complement strand
TGATCGAGCAGCAGATCACGCTGGCGCGTCGGCACCTACCGCGCGGATACAGCCGGCAGTTGCCGCGGCTGGCCGATGGCCCGTCGGCCGGATTCCCCCGCATCTACGACCTGGCGCTGGAGCTGATCTCCCACATGGACGGCCGGGTCGACAGCGACAACGCCACCCAGTTCATCGCCGCCTACCAGACCGTCGAGCCGCTGAAGCTGGGCGAATTGTGGGCCTTCCCCATCATGCTGCAGCTGGCGCTGCTGGAAAACCTGCGCCGCGTCGGGGTGCGCATCGCCCAGCGGCGCGAGGAGCGCGATGCCGCCATCATATGGGCGGACCGCATGCTCGAGGCGGCCGAGACCGAACCGAAACAGCTGATCCAGTTGCTGGCCGAATTTGCCCATGCCGATGTGCCGCTGACCGCGCCGTTTGTGGAGGAGTTTTACGACCGGCTGCAGGCGCAGGGGCCCGCCATGGCCTTCGTGCAGACCTGGGTCGAGCAGAAACTGCTCGAACAAGGGGTGACCGCAGCCGGCTTGTCGGAGGCGGCCGGCCGCACCGCCGCGGCCAACCAGATTTCCATCGCCAACAGCATCGGCAGCCTGCGCTTCATCGGCGCCATGGACTGGAAGCAATACGTCGAGTCGCTTAGCGTCGTCGAACAGATCCTGCGCGAAGACCCAATGGAGAAGTACGCCAGCCAGGATTTCGCCACCCGCGACCGCTATCGGCACGTCATCGAGGACGTGGCGCGACGCAGCACCTGCAGCGAAATGGCGGTGGCACGCGAAGCCGTCGCGCTTGCGCAGGCAGCCGCCGCGCAACAGGGCACGCATGACCGCAGCGCGCATGTGGGCTACTACCTGATCGATCAGGGACGACCCCACCTGGAGCGTGCGGTCGACTGCCGGCTGTCGTGGAAATCCAGGGTCAGCCGGATGGGCTGGCATCTCCGTCTCCCCCTTTATCTCGGCCCGATCCTGCTGCTCACGCTGCTCGCGACAGCGGCCGTGCTGACCCTGCTCGGCCTTGATACGGGCGGGGTCGATGCGGATGACTGGCGGATCTGGTTGTTGGCGCTTCCCCTCGTCATCGGCGCCTCGGCGCTGGCCGTGCCGCTGGTGAACCAGCTGGTCACGCTCGTCCTGCAGCCGCATGCGTTGCCGCGACTGGATTTCTCCACAGGGATTCCGGACATCCACCGCACCATAGTGATCGTCCCCACCCTGCTGACGAAACCGCAAGACGTCGACGCGCTGCTCGAAGCGATGGAGATCCGCTACCTCGGCAATCGCGACCCCAATCTGTTCTTTGCCCTGTTGACAGATTTTGCCGACGCGCCCGAGCAAACGCTGCCGGACGACGAAGCCCTGCTCGACTATGCGCGCGCCGCGGTCGAGGCGCTCAACGCGACCTACCGCGAGGATCGCCCGTGCGTCTTTTATCTGTTTCACCGGCCGCGGGTGTGGAATCCGTTCGAGCGGGTGTGGATGGGCTACGAGCGCAAGCGCGGCAAGCTGGAGCAGTTCAATGCCCGGCTCAGGGGCGAGGCGCAAACGGCCTTCTCGGACATCGTCGGCGATCCGTCCATTTTCAAATCCATCCAGTACGTCATCACCCTGGATACCGATACGCAACTGCCACGCGACGCGGCACGCACCCTGGTCGGCAACCTCGCGCATCCGCTCAACCGGCCGGTCTACGACGCTGCCAAGGGCCGCATCGTCGAAGGCTACGCGATCCTGCAACCGCGCGCCTCGATCAGCCTGACCAGTGCCGGCCAGTCGCACTTCGCCCGGCTGTTCGCGGGCGACTCGGGCCTCGACCCCTACACGCGCGAGGTGTCGGACGTCTACCAGGATGTGTTCGGGGAAGGCTCGTTCATCGGCAAGGGCATCTACGACGTCGATGCGTTTCGCCAGGCCGTCGACGGCCGCTTTCCTGAAAACCTCATCCTCAGCCACGACCTGCTGGAAAGCGGCTATGCGCGTTCGGCGCTGGTGACCGATGTCGAACTCATCGAGGAACATCCGGCCAGTATCGCCATCGAGGCCAGCCGGCGCCACCGCTGGATACGCGGCGACTGGCAGCTGGCCGGCTGGCTGCTGCCGCGCGTGCCGGGGCCGTCAAATGGCGCGAGGGCAAAGCGGCAGGCGAACCCGCTCTCGGCCCTGTCGCTGTGGAAACTTTTCGACAATCTGCGGCGCAGCCTGGTGCCGCCTGCGCTGCTGGCCCTGCTGGCCGGCGGCTGGCTGTTGGGCCCGGGGCCCGGGTGGCTGTGGACCTTGCTGGTCGTGGCGGTGATACTTCTGCCCAGCCTGCTGTCTGCCGCAATCGAGCTTGTTCGCAAGCCCGAAGAACG
>JAHJNP010000419.1 GCA_018820745.1 Gammaproteobacteria bacterium | reverse complement strand
GTCGAGCTGCCCGGCCAGCGTGTCGAACGCGAAATCGGCGGGCGAGCCGATCCAGGTGGCATTGCCCTGGATATCCGCACTGCCGCGTTTGAGCGCGTCGGGAAACCCGAAGCGACTCAGGAACTTGCCCGCATCCAGCACGTTCAGATTCAGTTCGGCGCGGGTTTCGCTCTGTGCGCCGTCATGCCACAGGCCGCTCATGCGGAACACGCTATCGGGATGCGTGAGCAGCAGGCTGTCGATCACCATCCCCTGCGGCGAGCCGCGCGCCGTCATCTCCAACCGCCCCAGCAGTCGTTGCTCCAGGCGAAAATCCTCCACCGTCAGATCCAGCGTCGGGAAATCCACGGCCTTCATGTTGATGCTGCCCGCCTGACCGGTTGCGGGCGCCGCAGCCGGAATGGTCAGCTGCCTGAACTGGGCCGATACGCGAGCGGGCAACTCGTCGGCAGGGCGATAGGTCAGCACGCCATCCAGTTCGTACCCGGTCACCTGGGTGCGCAACAGGCCGTTGCGGGTGCGCCCCTGCAGGCGCACCTCCCGATAGCGGCGTCCCATCAGGTCAAGTGCGTCGAAACCGATATCGATGGATGAAAGCGGCAGGGTCGACTTGCCGTCACCCTTGGGCAGCAGCGCCGCCCAGCCTGTAATGTCCAGGCCGCGCCCGCTGCCGGCCAGGCGCAGGCCGGGCTCGGCCGGCATTTGCGCGTCCCCGCCAAAGCGGATTTCGCCGCGATCGAAACCGTCTGTCGCGTGGCTGCGCCACACTGCGCTGACGGTTTGGCCCAGCCGCACTTCATTCAGCAGGCCATCGCCCTGCGGCTGGCGGATCACCCGCAGCGGCAGCGGCAGCGCGGCGGCCTTCGCCAGCGGCGCGGGCAGGCTGGACGCCAGCCCGACGAGGTCGGATTCAATACGGACACGCTCGCCGGCGGGATCCAGATCAATCCGGCCGCGCCATGCGGCCTGCCCCGACAAGCGCTGGCCCGATTCCGCGCCGAGCCAGGGCGTCATGCCCGCAGCGGTAACGCGCCCCTGCGCCAGAATCTGCACCTGCCCATCGCGGGTGGCGGTGTCGATGCGCAGCGGACCGCCGAGAAACTGCGCGCTGAGATTTTTCGCATGCAGGCTGTCGCCGGTGAAATCGATGTCGCCGCGCACCAGGTCAAGCCGCGGCAGTCCGGCCGGGCGCAGGGTATCGCCCAGAAACGACAGCCGGCCGGCCAGCGTAGTGTCGTGGTTGTGGCGCAGCGGAACAATCAGTTTCAGGGCAAGTTTCATCGGGCCGCTGCCATCCACGTCACGGGTGAACCCCCGCAACCGTGCGCCAACCGGGCTGACATTGGCAAAGCGGATGAAATCCTGGATGGGGCCGTTGGCCTCGCCGTCGATATGCAGCAGTTCTTCGTGGTGGATCAGGTCCGGAATGACGGCCTTCACCGGCGCCAGCGCCACCCCGTAAATCCGCGCCTGACTGGCAGTCACCTCCATCGCCTTGCCCTGAAACAGCACGCGCCCCCGGATGCCCTCGATGCGCGGCCAGCCCGGCACGTAGTCGATCACGGCATCCCTGGCCTGCACATCGACGCGAAACACCCCGTTGCCCTGCTCGAACGGGAACTGCTCCAGGTCGCCTTTCAGGTTCAGCTGCACATTGTCGGACTGCCCGGCCACGACGGCCTGCCTCACCCAGTTGACCGTGTGATCGCCGATTTTTTTCGGGAAGTAGCGGTACACCGCCGTGCCCTCGGCACGGCTCAGATGCACGCCCAGATCGATCACGCCGGGGTGACCGGCGATCAGCTCGTAGTGGCCCCTGGCCGTGCCTGCCATGTCCTTGTTGGCGAATGCCATTTCAGCCAGCGTCAAGCGGCGGCCGCGTGGCGTTTTCTTCCAGCTGCCGCGCGCCTGCACGCTGTCGAAGCCGAACGACGGTTCGCGGAACAGGCTGGGCAGACTGAGCCCCAATTGCCTTGAATCGATCTCGAACACGCCCGTGCGCGCGTCCCCCTCGACGCGCCCGGAGAGGTTGGATAGACCGGGCTGGTTGTCCACCGCCGTCACCCCCAGGCCGCTGAAGCGGGCGGCGACATTGAAGTTGTCCAGCCCGGGCTGCGCCCCGCGCCAGCGGAACCGCAATTCGTCGAAACGCCCTTGCGGCTGCAGGGTATGCAGGCGCGCACGCAACGCCGCATCCATCGGCAGGCTCGGCAACAACGATTGCCAGCCGCTCAGGCTGAGCGTCCGTGCCGTGAATTCACGCGACGTGGCGTCCCAGGTCAGGCCCGCATTGATCGGTGCGCCCAGGGCAGCACCCGGCCGTGCCACGCGCAGGTTTTCAAACGCCACGCGCTGACCGGCAGGGTCCCGCTGCCACATGGCCCGCCCTTGCAGCTGCGCCAGATTCAGCGCAGGCAGGCCATCCCCCAGGACGGATTCGACCGCGCGCAGATCCAGCTCCGCGGACACCCCGGCCAGCGCGCCGCGCGCCACCTCGAGCCGCAGCTTCAGCGCGCCCTGCCCTTGCCGGGGCTGATACGGCAGGGCCAGCCAGGTGCCCAGATGCGGAAACGACAGCGCCGCCAGGCTGGCGTTGATGCTGCCGTTCCAGGTCGTGGAATCGTCCGCATCGCGTGCGCTCAGTTTCGCGTCGATCGTCAGCGGCCGGGCCAGATCGGCCGGCGGGACAGCGTGCAATTGCAGGCGGTGGGTGCGGCGCGCATTGGTCAGGGTGAAATCGACCGCAGTGAGGATCAGCGGCGGCGCGTTACGCACCTCGTCCAGCCAGGTGAGCGTGGCGTGGCCGACGTGCACCCGCCCCTGCCGCAGCAGCCAGTTGGAAAAACCGCTGTTGGGATCGGCCGGGTTGATGGGAATGCCGCCGACGTAGAAATGGCCGTCGCGCGCGCGCCGCACCCCGAGCGTCAGCCCTTGCAGTTCGATGCGGTTGAAACGCGGCTCCAGAAACAGCAGCGAACGCCAGGCAAACGCGGCCTCGAGTTCGGGCAGGTAGAGTGCGGCGTGGCCTTGCGCATCGTGCAGGCGCACGCCTTGCAGGCGAAATTCGGGACGCGCCTGCTGCCACACCCCCGACACCGCCTCCAGCGTCACCTGCTGTCCCAGCGCGCGCGACATCAGGCGGGCCACCGTGTCGCGGTGATCGGCGATATTCGGCAACACCCAGAAATACATCAGCGCCGCGGCGGTCGCGAAGCCCAGCACGGCGAGTGCGGCCAGGGCGGCCAGCCAGCGCGAAGCGCGGCGCAGGAACACGGAAAGCGCTGAAGAAACTGTCATGGAAGAGGATTCGAAGATGCCACGATTCTATGCGCTTGCCCGCGCCTTGCGGTGAAATCCGGCAGGAAATTGATGCGACTCATTCGTCAGTGAAGCGGTGGATCAGGCGCCGGTCACGCTTGGTGGGGCGACCCTTGATCGCCGCTGCCGGATTGGTGGCCAGCTTGCGCTCGCTCACCTGCTGCTGGCGGCGGGCGTGGCTGTCGGGATCTTCTTCATACAGCGCTTGCGCCACCGGCGCCGGCCCGCGCTGCATCGACAGCGCACGCACCGCGATGGTCCAATCGGAATCGCCGACATGCAGATTCAGCCGGTCGCCGGCCCTGACCTCGCGTGCCGGCTTGACGCGCTCGCCGGCGAGCTTCACGCGGCCCTGCTCGATGGCCTGGCTGGCCAGGCTGCGCGTCTTGAAAAAGCGGGCCGCCCACAGCCACTTATCGAGCCGCATCTTGTCGAGCCGGCTTGTGTTGGGCTGGGCTTGATCGGGCATGTGCTCAACCGGCATCGAGCACCTCCGCCAGCACGCCGGGCTGCGACAGCGCCCGCGTCCACCAGTCGAGCGCCCGCCCCGCTTCGCCGCTGCGCCAGGCCAGGTGCAGGGTTTCGCGCGGGTTGCCGCCGGTCCACTCGCACGCCGCCAGCCGCCCGGCGGCCACTTCGCGGTCGGCCAGCCAGCGCGGCAGCGAGCCCACCCCCAGCCC
>JAHJNP010000418.1 GCA_018820745.1 Gammaproteobacteria bacterium | reverse complement strand
GAAGACGCGATCAAGGCCGCGGTCGCCGATTACAAGCAGAAAAAAGGTCTGGAGTAAGTCATGGCTGTGACCTTGTCCGAGCGCGCAGCGCAACACGTTTCCAACTATCTCGCCAAACGCGGCAAGGGTGTCGGCATCCGTCTCGGCGTGCGCACCACCGGCTGCTCCGGCATGGCCTACAAGCTGGAGTTCGCCGATGAGGCGCCGCAGGACGATGAGGTGTTCACCAGCCACGGCGTCACCGTGTTCGTCGACCCGAAAAGCCTGCCTTACATTGACGGCACCGAACTCGACTACGCACGTGAAGGCCTGAACGAGGGCTTCAAGTTCAACAACCCGAACGTGAAGAACGAGTGCGGCTGCGGCGAGTCGTTCAACATTTGATTTGTAGGGATCAGGGTCGGAATTCAGGGGCCAGGGCTCTTGTGCGGCCTGTGGCCGCGTGTTGAAAAAACGCGCAACACAACCCCTGAATCCTGATCCCTGAATCCTGGCCCCTAAATGGACTTCTCCCAAAACCACTTCGAACTGTTCGGTCTGCCGCAATCGTATGCGCTGGACCGCGACACGCTCGATACGGCCTATCGCGAACTGCAGAACACGGTGCACCCCGACCGGTTCGCCGCGCAGCCGGAGGCCGAGCAGCGGGTGGCGATGCAGTGGGCGACGCAGGTCAACGAGGCCTATCAGACGCTCAAGCATGCGGTGAACCGCGGCGTGTATCTGTTGAAACTGCAGGGCATCGACGCGTTCGACGCTGCCAACACCAAAATGGCGCCAGCCTTCCTGATGCAGCAGATGGAATGGCGCGAGACAATCGAGGAAGCGCGTGTGGCGAAAAATGCGGCGGCGCTGGATGCCTTGTCCGATGACCTGCGCGCGGCCCACCGCCGAATCGAGGTGCAGCTGGCCGAACTGATCGACACCGCACACGATTTTGCGGCGGCCTCAGAAGCCGTGCGCCAGCTGCGATTCATGGACAAACTCATCGCCGAAGTCGGCGACGTCTACGAAGAACTGGAAAGTTAATGGCTTTGCTCCAAATTGCCGAACCCGGCATGACCACCGCCCCGCACCAGCACCGGCTGGCCGTCGGGATCGATCTGGGCACGACCAATTCGCTGGTGGCCACGGTGCGCTCCAGCCTGGCCGTGGTGCTGGACGACGAATCCGGGCATTCGCTGCTGCCGTCGGTGGTGCGTTACTGTGCCAGCGGCGACGTGGAGGTGGGCTACGCCGCCCAGGCTGCGCAAAACAGCGATCCCCACAACGCCATCGCGTCGGTGAAGCGCTTCATGGGACGCGGCATCGCCGACATCGACGACATCGCCAGCCTGCCGTATCGTTTCGTCGATGCGCCCGGCATGGTGCAGCTGAAAACCGCCGCCGGGGTGAAAAGCCCGGTCGAGGTCTCGGCCGAAATCCTCAAGGTGCTGCGCCAGCGCGCCGAGGCCGCGATGGGCGGCGAACTCGTCGGTGCGGTGATCACGGTGCCGGCGTATTTCGACGACGCCCAGCGCCAAGCCACCAAGGACGCTGCGCAACTGGCCGGCCTCAACGTGCTGCGCCTCTTGAACGAGCCGACTGCCGCGGCCATCGCCTATGGCCTCGACAATGCGTCCGAAGGCGTCTATGCGGTGTATGACCTCGGCGGCGGCACCTTCGACATCTCCATTCTGAAACTGTCCAGGGGCGTGTTCGAGGTGTTGTCCACCAACGGCGACTCGGCGTTGGGCGGCGACGACTTCGACCAGCGCATCTTCTGCTGGATGCTTGAGCAGGGCCGTTTTGCGCCGTTGTCGGCGGGCGACATGCGGATGCTGCTGACCAAGGCGCGCAACGCCAAGGAAGCCCTGACCGAACACACAGACGTGCGCGTCACCGCCGTGCTGTCGACCGGCGAAATGATGGACGCGACGCTCCCCCAAGCCGCGTTCAACGCCATGACCGCCGGTCTCGTCAACAAGACGCTGGCACCGACCCGCAAGGCGCTGCGCGATGCCGGCTTGAGCGTGGACGAGATCAAGGGTGTGGTAATGGTTGGCGGTTCGACCCGCATGCCGTGCATCCGCCACGCCGTGGCCGGGCTCTTCAAGCAGACGCCGCTCACCAACCTCGACCCCGACAAGGTCGTTGCGCTTGGCGCTGCCATGCAGGCCGACGTGCTCGCGGGCAACCGCGCCGGCGACGACTGGCTGCTGCTCGACGTGATTCCGCTGTCGCTCGGCCTCGAAACCATGGGCGGGCTGACCGAAAAGGTCATCCCGCGCAACACCACCATTCCCACCGCACGCGCGCAGGAGTTCACCACCTTCAAGGACGGCCAGACCGCAATGAGCGTGCACGTGCTGCAGGGCGAGCGCGAACTGGCGTCCGACTGCCGCTCGCTCGCACGCTTCGAACTGCGCGGCATCCCGCCGATGGTGGCGGGCGCGGCGCGTATCCGCGTCACCTTCCAGGTCGACGCCGACGGCCTGCTGTCGGTGGCGGCGCGCGAGCAGAGCAGCGGCGTCGAGGCCAGCGTGCAGGTCAAGCCGTCGTATGGCCTGGCCGACGACGACATCACCCGCATGCTGAAGGACGCCTTCACCCACGCCAAGGACGACATGTATGCGCGTGCGCTCAACGAACAGATCGTCGATGCGCAGGGGCTGATCGCCGCCACCCGCGCGGCGATGACGGAAGACGCCGCGCTGCTTGACGAAGCCGAAACCGTGGCGATCGAAGCCAGCATCGCTGCCCTTGAAAACCTGACGGCCGGCACCGATCATAAGGCCATCAAGCGCGGCATCGAGGCGCTGAATGCGGCCACCACCGAATTCGCCCAGCGCCGCATGGACCAGAACGTGCGTCGCGCGATGGCCGG
>JAHJNP010000417.1 GCA_018820745.1 Gammaproteobacteria bacterium | reverse complement strand
GTCGCCGCCCCAGCGCCCGCATACGCCCATTTCGGCGGATTCGCTGAAGATCTGCGCGAACTCGGCCAGCACGCGGTCGCCCACGCCGTGGCCGTAGCGGTCGTTGACCGCCTTGAACTGGTTGAGGTCGGCGAACAGGACGGTGGCCGGGATGCCTGCATTCGTCTTGTCGAAGACGCTGTCTGCCGCCGCCAGCAGGCCGTGACGGTTGAGCAGGCCGGTCAGCGCGTCGAAGCGGCTGCGATAATCGAGCTGGCGGCGCTGCCCCTCGATGCGGCCCATCAGGATGTAGGCATACAGGGCCAGGGTGATCCAGAACACGCCGAAAAACACATCGCCCGCGCCAACCTCGAACCCGCCCAGCCGGTAGCGCAAGGCGAAGGCGATCGCCATGCCGAGAAACGCTCCGCCCAGCACCTCGGCGAACAGGCGCATGCCGTAACGCATGCCGTTGCCCAGCAGCACCATCAGGAAGGCCAGCGCCGATGGCGGAATCAGATTGGGATCGTGAATCACGCACAGGGTGACGATCAGCAGATCGGCGCTCATGGCGCTGCGGATTTTCAGCAGCGTGACGCCCTGCAGCGCCTGATGAAAGAACCAGCTGTTGAAGAAAAAATATACGCCGAGCGCGATCAGCAGGTGATCGATGCCGAACAGCACCGGGGGGACGGTTTTCAGCGCAGCGAAATAAATGACCGCCAGCGAAAAGAACAGGTAGCGGGTGAAGAACTGGGTGACGATTTCGGAGCGGTCGGGCACCCAGAAACCGGTATCCCCGGTTTCGACTTCCCAGCGGCAGGGATGACGGCGATCGCCCCAATCAGCATTCTGCATACCCATTCCTCCTTCCCTGATGCGCAAGCGTTGCTTGTCGTTATTGTTTGAGGCGTGCGCTGAGCCAGTCGATGAATCCGGTTTCGGGGGCGACGACCAGTTCCACCGCCCACCATTCTTCTCCTGCAAAACCCGAGCATTTTACCGCGTCCTTCTCGGTCATCAGCACGGCGGCAGCGGGCGGCAGGTCCTGCGGGCGGAATGCGTGGTGGTCGGCGAAGGCGCGCGGGCTGAAACGGACGCCCTGCGCGTCGAGCATATCGAAGAAGCCCTGCGGCCGGCCGATACCGGTCACCGCGAGCCAGTCGCGCGGCGGCAGCTCGCGCAGCGCCTTTTTTTCCTGCGGCGCGCGCAGGCGCCAGGCCTGCCCGGCACGGTAGTCGGCACGCCATGCGCGAGGTATATCCTGCGGCGGCACCGCGCCCCGCACCACCTGGATCACCGCATCCACGCTGTCGAGCCGGCTGCGGGGTTCGCGCAATGGCCCGGCCGGCAGCGGCCAGCCATTGCCCAGCCCGCTCGCCGCGTCAATCACGGCCAGTTCGATGTCACGCTGCAGGCGGTAATGCTGCAGGCCGTCGTCGGACACGATCACGTCCACCCCCGGATGGCACGCCAGCAGGGTGCGCGCCGCCGCCACCCGGTCGCGTCCGACCACCACCGGGGCAGCCGTTTTGAGATGGATCAGCAAGGGCTCGTCGCCCACCTCGGCCGGCGGACTGCCAGGCTGCACCTCGACGCAGCCGCGCGCCGCGCCGCCGTAACCGCGGCTGACCACGCCCGGACGATAGCCCTGGGCGCGCAGCCAGTTCACCAGCCATATCACCAGCGGCGTCTTGCCGCTGCCGCCGGCGGTAATGTTGCCGACGATGATCACCGGCACGCCGACGGAAACAGCCGTCAGCCAGCCGCGCCGGTACGCCAGGCGGCGCAGGCCGGATACTGCAGCGAACAGCAGGGCAAGGGGCGAGAGCAGCAGCGTAAGCACGCCGCTGCGTGCCCAGAAATGCTGAAGGGAAACCAAGGAGCCGCCCGCTTAGGGGGCGGTCTGGGTGACGAAAGTGATGCGGGTGAGCCCGACCCGGCGCGCCGCTTCCATCACGTTCACCACCGACTGATGCGCGGCCCGCGCATCGGCGTTGATCACGACCACCGGTTCGGCCTGGTCGCCGGCGGCTTTTTTCAGCGCGGCGGCCAGTTCGTCGACCGAAGCGTCGCCGACCGCAGTATCGTCGACCTGGTAGCGGCCGCTTTCGCCCACTGCCACCTCGATCTGCTTGGGCGGGGTCGGCGTCTGCTCGGCGCTGCTGGTGGGCAGATTGATCTTGAGTTCGGCAAAGCGCGCGTAGGTGGTGGTCACCGCCAGGAAAATCACGATGACAAGCAGGATGTCGATGAACGGAATCAGGTTGATTTCCGGATAGTCCTCACGGCGGCCTCTACGAAAATTCATGACAGGCTTACTTCCTTTCGCCGTGGACGATTTCCACCAGCTTGATCGCCTGCTGCTCCATGTCGACCACCAGCGATTCCACCTTGTTGCGGAAGTAGCGATAGAAAATCATCGCCGGGATCGCCACGATCAGGCCGAACGCCGTGTTGTACAGCG
>JAHJNP010000416.1 GCA_018820745.1 Gammaproteobacteria bacterium | reverse complement strand
GCCAAAACGTGCATTTTGAAGCAAAGCCCCCCGCGACGGAAGCCGAAGCTGCAGAAACAATTGTCCGCGTCGCGACCCGCATGGCGGAGCTGCCGGCCGATGCCTGGAACGCCCTGGCCGGCGACTCGCCCTTCCTGCAGCACGCCTTTCTGCACGCGCTGGAAGCCACCGATTGCGTCGGCGCCCACATCGGCTGGGAGCCGATGCATCTGGCGTTGTTCAGGAATGGCCGGCTCGACGCCGCGATGCCGATCTACGTCAAGCACCACTCCTGGGGCGAGTTCGTATTCGACTGGGCGTGGGCCGACGCCTACCGCCGGCACGGGCTCGCCTACTACCCCAAGCTGGTGTGCTGCGTGCCGTTTTCGCCGGTGCCCGGCCCGCGCCTGCTGGCGAGGAATGACGCCGGCCGCGCCGAGCTGATCCAGGCCGCATTGAAGCTCACCCGCGACCTGAACTGCTCGTCGTTCCACATCCTGTTTCCCACCGAGCCCGACCATGCCGCGCTCAATGCGACGTCACTGATGCACCGCAGCGGCTTCCAGTTCCACTGGAACAACGCGGGCTATGGCAGCTTCGACGACTTCCTCTCGGCGATGACGCACGACAAGCGCAAGAAGATCCGCCAGGAAAGGAAGAAGCTCGCCAATCTTGGGGTGACATTTCGCTGGATGGAAGGCAGGCAGAGCACCGATGCCGACTGGGACCATTTCTACCGCTGCTACGCCGACACCTACGAGCGCCACCGCAGCGAGCCGCATCTCAACCGCGCCTTCTTCGCAAATCTGCGCGAGACGATGCCGGACAATCTGCTGCTCATCATTGCGGACAAGGACGGCATCCCCACCGCCTGCTCGTTCAGCATGAAGGACAGCCAGCGCCTGTACGGCCGCCACTGGGGCACGCTGGAATACGTGCCCGGCCTGCACTTCGAGACCTGCTACCAGCAGGGCATCGAATACGCGATCGTCCACGGCCTGCAGGCATTCGAAGGCGGCGCGCAGGGCGAACACAAGCTCGCGCGCGGGCTGGTTCCGACCGCCACGCATTCCTGGCACTGGCTGGAAAACACCGAATTCCGCGAAGCGGTCGACCGCTTCCTGGAACGCGAAACCGACGCCATCAGCCACTACATGGACGAACTCGACGGGCCATTCCGCCGCGAGCCGCCCGGCTAAACAATACTCAGATCAGCACGGCGGTCAGATAGGTCACGTACAGGGCGCCGTTGACGAGCAGGTGCCACACGCGCAGCCCGCCGTTCAACGCCGCCCAGCGCAGCCAGAACGCGGCGACCAGCGTGATCGCCACGCCCAGCAGGACCTCCTTTTGCGGTGCCCACGGCGTCAGTGAAATGCCGATGGCGGGCAATAGCGTGCCCTGGAACACCATCGCGCCGGTGATGTTGCCGAAGGCCAGGGTGTCCTTGCGTTTGCGAATCCACAGGATCGAATTGATCTTCTCTGGCAGTTCGGTCGCGATCGGAATGATCAAAAGCGACAGCAGCAGCGCGGAGATACCGATGATGGGCGCGGCGGCTTCCACGCCGTGGATGAAGCCCTTGGCGCCGGCGACCAGCAGCGCCAGCCCCAGCGCCAACTGCACCAGGATGAACTGCAGGTTCTGCGGCAGGCCCAGCCGGGTCAGCAGCATCGGCGAGCCGGCCTCGGTGGCGTGGCCGTCTTCCACCAGACTGGCCGATGCGCGCAGCGTCAGCATCACGTAGATGAAGTAGATCGTCACCATGACGAAGGCGATCGCCCCGCGCACCCAGCCTTCGCCATGCGGAATGAACATGGCGACGAACGCCAGCACGAACGCCATCAGGAAGAAGTCCAGGTCGCGCTTGAGGCCGGTCTTCTCGGGAGTAAAGTGGCCCAGCAGGCCGCGCCGCTTGACCACCGCCACGCTCATCAGGAACAGCGTCAGCGTCGACAGCATCAAGGGCGCACCGAGAATCGCGCCGACGCCGATTTCCTCGTTGGTGGCGGCGTTGCCGGTGCCGGCGAAAATCGCCAGCAGCGGCACCAGGGTCTCCGGCATGGCGGTGCCGACCGCAGCGAACAGCGAGCCGGTCACGCCTTCCGAGATTTTGAGTTTTTCGCCCAGGTGTTCGAGCGCGTTGACAAAGATTTCCGCCGCCACCAGGATGAGCAGCAGATAGCCGAAGAGTTCGAGAAACAACATGACGCAGCGCCTGGACGAAAAGCGCGATTCTAGCAGCCCGGATGCCGCCGCCCTACCCGCTTTTTCACGCCTGGCCGAGGGCGATTTTCATGCCCGCCTCGCTGCCACTTCCGGCATTGCCGTGGTGCTGTTCAGCGCGCCGCACTGCGGGGCGTGCCGGGCGTGGAAGCGTCTGCTACCCGATTCGCTACCCGGCCCGACCCACGCGCTTTTCGAGGTCGACGTCAGCGAAGCCACCGGAGTGGCGCGCTATTTCGATATCTTCCACCTGCCGACGGTGTACCTGTATCGCGACGGCCGGTTTCATGCCGAACTGCAGTGCGAGGCGCGTCAGGCAGTCATCCATGAGACGGCGCGCCAACTGCTGGCAGCGCCGGCACAAGACGAGCCCTGAGAAGAATAATTTAGCCAGTCATTGCGAGCGTGCGAAGCAACCCGGCGTATTAATTAAGCGAACATTCCGGATTGCTGCGCGTTGCTCGCAATGACGGCAGGTTCGTGTTTTTCTAGAGCAAAGCACGCCCGACAAACACCACCGCGATCGTCAGCAGCCCCAGGCTGAGGTTGATGCCGATCAGCATGCGAATCTGCGCCAGCGCGGCGCCGCCCGCTTTCCAGTTTTGCGCCGCGACCGCGCGCTTGAGTTTCGTGTAGGGGGCGAAGAACACGTGCGCGAAAATCAGCATCATCACCACACCCAGCGCCAGCATCGTCATGGCGTAATGCGGCGCGGCCATGCCGCCGACCTTCACCAGCATGTGCAGGCCGGTCAGCAGGATCAGCGCCACCGACGCCCACACCCAGGGGAAGAATTTTCCGAACACGCCGCTCCACAGCGTCAGCCGCTGCGGGGGTTCGAGCACGCTGGCGGCCACCGGGCGCAGCGCCATGTAGGCGAAGAACATGCCGCCGACCCAGACGACGACGCCAAGCACATGCAGCAGCAACGAGACATTCATGGGACTTCCTTTCAGAACAAAACGGCTTGATCGAGGACGAGTTTAACCGGGGCGAAGCTGCGCCGATGCTGCGGGCAGGCACCGTGCGCCTTCAATGCAGCCAGATGCACGGCGGTGCCATAGCCCATGTGCCGGGCGAATCCATAGGCTGGATAGTCCTCATGCAGCCTGCACATGAACTGGTCGCGCACCGTCTTGGCCAGGATCGAGGCGGCAGCGATCGCGGCCACCTTGTCGTCGCCCTTGACCACTGCCTGCGAGCGCCACGCCCAGTCGGGGCAGCGGTTGCCGTCGACCCAGACGTCGTCCGGCGGTGTCTGCAAACCGGCGACGGCGCGCTGCATCGCCAGCAGGGTGGCCTGCAGGATGTTCAGCCGGTCGATCTCGGCGACGCTGGCCTCGGCCACGCACCAGGCGACAGCGCGCAGGCGGATCTCGTCGGCCAGGCGCTCGCGCGCGGCGGCGGAAAGTTTCTTGGAGTCGCGCAGGCCGTCGATCGGCTGCGCGGGATCGAGCATGACCGCCGCCGCCATCACCGGCCCCGCCAGCGGGCCGCGCCCGGCTTCGTCGACGCCGCACAGGCCGAGCGGCCCCATCTGCAGCACGACCGGCTTGCGCGGCGTCATGCGCCCTCCAGATAGGGCTGCACCGCCTCAGCGATGCGCGCACTGGCGTTTTGCCGCAGGCTCAAATGCATGGCGCGGAAGGTTTCGATGGCGGCAGCCCGGCGCGGCGCATCGTCCAGCCACGCCAGCGCGTCGTTTGCCAAATTCTCGGGGGTGGCGGCTTCCTGCACCCGTTCCGGCACCACGAAATCGCGCGCCAGAATGTTCGGCAAGCCGATCCACGGCAGCAGCGCTTTCTTGCGCATCAGGTAGGCGGTGAGCGCCGGCACGCGATAGGTGATGACCATGGGTTTCTTGAACAGCGCGGCTTCGAGCGTGGCGGTGCCGGAGGCCACCAGCGCGACGTCGCATGCCGCCAGCGCGGTGTGCGACCGGCCCTTCAGCACCTGCAGCGGCAGATCCAGCCCCTGTGCCGCCTGCCGGATCAGGCGGGCAGCGGCCTCGCTCGCGGCGGGCAGCACGAACTGCGCGTCGGCATGGCGCTGGCGAATGCGCACCGCCGCATCGAGCATCAGCCGCGCATGACGCGTCACTTCGGAGAGCCGGCTGCCCGGCAATAGAGCGATCACCGGGCCGGCGGCCAGTCTCAGGGCCGCGCGTGCTGCAGCGGTATCGGGTTGCAAGGGAATCACGTCTGCCAGCGGATGGCCGACGTAGGTGACGGGGATGCCCGCATCGCGGTAGAGCTGTTCCTCGAACGGAAACACCACCAGCATGTGCGACACCGCCTGCTTGATGCGGTGGATGCGTTCGGGGCGCCAGGCCCAGATTGACGGGCTGACGAAATGCACGGTGGGAATGCCGGCCTGCTTGAGTTTCGTTTCCAGCGTGAAATTGAAATCCGGCGCATCGATGCCGACGAAGACGCGCGGCCGTTCGCGCAGGAAATGACGGGTGATGCGTGAACGGATCCACAGCAGCTGGGGCAGGTGACGCAGCACCTCGACGTAGCCGTTGACCGCCAGCTTGTCGCTCGGATAGATCGCCTCGACGCCGGCTGTGACCATGCGCGGGCCGGCGATGCCGGCGGCGCGCAGGTCGGGGTGCCGCTGTTTCAGCGCGTCGATGAAGTGCGCCCCGAGGAGGTCGCCGGACGCTTCGCCGGCGACCACACCGAGGTCCGTCACCGGATGATGCCGCGCTCGGAGCGCGCGAGGAAATCGAGCTGCTGCTGGACTTCAGCGTGGTTCGCCGCCTCGGGCGCGAGCTTGGTCTTGGCCTCGGCCAGCGTGTTGCCTTCGCGATAGAGAATCTTGTAGGCACGCTTCAGGGCGGCCAGCGCCTCGGCTGAAAATCCCCGCCGCTTGAGGCCTTCGCTATTGAGGCCATGCGGCGCGGCGGGCTGGCCGGACGCCATGATAAAGGGCGGGATGTCCTTGAACACCACGCTGGAGATGCCGGTCATTACGTGGGCGCCGATCTTGCAAAACTGGTGCACGCCGGTGAAGCCGCCGAGGATCGCCCAGTCGCCCACTTCGGCGTGGCCCGCCAGCGATGCGTTGTTGGCAAAGATGGTGTGGTCGCCCACCACGCAATCATGCGCAATGTGCACATAGGCCATGATCCAGTTGTGGCTGCCGATCGTCGTCACGCCGCGGTCCTGCACGGTGCCGGTGTTGAAGGTGCAGAATTCGCGGATCACGTTGTGGTCGCCGATTTCAAGCCGCGTCGGCTCGCCGGCGTATTTCTTGTCCTGCGGCGCTTCGCCGAGCGAGACGAAATGGAAGATCTGGTTGTGCGCGCCGATTTTGGTATGGCCGGTGATCACCGCATGCGCGCCGACCGTGGTGCCGGCGCCGATCTCGACGTGTTCGCCGATGATCGTGTAGGGGCCGATCTCGACGTCGTCGGCGAGCCGGGCGCCCGCGGCGACCAGCGCGGTGGGGTGAATATTCGTCATTTAAGGCTTGTTGCGCAGGGTCGCCATCAGTTCGGCTTCAGCGACCAGCGCGCCGTCCACCTCGGCTCGCCCGGTGTATTTCCAGATACCGCGCATCTCGCGCACGATGTTGACCTTGAGCACGAGCTGGTCGCCCGGCTTGACCGGCTTCTTGAAGCGCGCGCCGTCAATGCCGGCAAAATAGACGATGCCGATATCCTCAGGCGCGTAGTCCTTGGTCTTGAACGACAGGATCGCCGCCGCCTGCGCCATCGCTTCCAGGACCAGTACGCCCGGCATCACCGGCGCGCCGGGGAAGTGACCGGGGAAAAACGGCTCGTTGATGGTGACGTTCTTGATCGCGGTAATGGTCTTGCCGAGTTCGAGTTCGATGACCTTGTCGATCAGCAGGAAAGGGTAGCGATGCGGCAGGTACTGCATGACCTGCTCGATGTCCATGATCATGATTTGCTTTCCAGTTCGTTGAGTCGTTTTTCAAGCTGCTTGACGCGGTTCACCAGCTTGTCGAGGTTGCGCATGTGGACGGCGTTCTTCTGCCAGACCTCGTGTTCGGTGAACGGCGGCGCTGATGTGTAGGTGCCCGCCTTCGGCAGCGATTTGGTGATCAGCGTGTTGGTCGAGATGCGGGTGTTATCGGCAATCTCGATGTGGCCGATAATCATCGCCGCGCCGCCGATGGTGCAGTGGCGGCCGATTTTGGCGCTGCCGGCGATGCCGGTGCAGGCGGCAATCACGGTGTGCGCACCGATCACCACGTTGTGTGCGACCTGGATCAGGTTGTCGAGCTTGACGCCCTCCTCGACCACCGTGTCTTCCAGCGCACCGCGGTCGATGGTGGTGCAGGCGCCGATTTCGACATCGCTGCCGATCAGCACGCGGCCGATCTGCGGAATTTTCTCCCAGCGGCCCTCATTCGGCGCAAAGCCGAAGCCGTCAGAACCGATGACGCAGCCGGAATGCAGGATGGCACGATCGCCCACTTCGCAATGGTGATAGAGGGTGACATTGGCATGCAGCAGGCAATCGACGCCAATGCGGACATGCTCGCCAACGACGCAGTTGGGGCCAACCACCGTGCGGGCGCCGATGTACGCGCCGCTGCCGACCACCGCACCGGCGGCGATGCTGGCGTCGGCGGCGATCTCCGCGTCCGGCGCGACGCTGGCGGCCGCATGGATGCCCGCCGGCGGGCGCGGCGGCGGATTCAGCAGGGCCGAAACGCGCGCGAAATACAGATAGGGATTGGGGGTAAGGATACGCGGCAGATCGGTGGCGTCGCGCGCATCCGCCGGCAGGATCACTGCACCGGCACGCGTGTCGGCCAGTTGGGTGAGGTACTTTCCCTGCGAAACAAAGCCGATTTCATCCGGGGTGGCGCGATCCAGCGGCGCCACCTGGCTCACTGCCTGCGCACCATCGCCCACGAGCTCTCCGCCAAAGCGGGCGACCAGCTCAGTAAGGGTTGCGGCCATCGGATCTAACTATTTTCTGCAATCGCGCCTGGTTTTGAAGCTGGTCTTATTTACCGCCGAGCGCCTTCATCACCCGGTCGGTGATGTCGCTCTTGGGGTCGACGTAGACCGCCTGTTCGACGATCAGGTCGAATTTTTCGGCGCGGGCAATCTCCTGGATCGCCTTTCGCGCGCGCTCCTGGATCTGCCCCAGCTCCTCGTTGCGGCGCAGGTTGAGATCTTCGCGGAATTCGCGGCCCTGGCGCTGCAGGTCGCGGTTGAGGTTGCCGAGGTCACGCTCCTTCGCCTTGCGCTCGCTGTCCGACATGGTCACGCCGTCCTTGTCGAGTTGCGCCTGCAGATCGCGCGCCTGCTTGGCGAGTTTCTGCAATTCCTGGTCGCGCGCGGCGAATTCGCGCTCAAGCTTTTTCTGTGCGGCAATCGACAGCGGTGCCTCACGCAACAGGCGCTCGGTATTGACGAAACCGATCTTGGTATCGGCCAGGACCGGGACCGCCGCAAAGGCCGACGCCAGAATCAGGGAAACGACAAGCTGCTTGAATTTCATCATCACATACTCCGGTAACGGCTAAGCCCTAGAACGTATTGCCCAGGGTGAATTGGAACACTTCGGTCTGGTCTTCCGTCAGGCCGCTGCCCTTGCTAACAAGGGGTTGCGCCAGGCTGAATTTGAGCGGACCGAGCGGCGACACCCACAAAATCGCCACCCCTGCCGAATAACGCAACTCATCGAAGGCAAATTGCTGATCCGATCCAAATGCTGCGCCCGCATCGACAAAGGCCGACATACGCAGCGACTGGTCATCCTTGAGTCCCGGCAAGGGGAAGAAGAGTTCCGCATTGGCAACCATGCGCTTGTTGCCGCCGATCGCATCGCCGTTGGCATCCTTCGGCCCCAAGGTGCCGTTCTCAAAGCCACGCACCGAACTGGTGCCGCCCACATAGAAATTCTTAAAGAACGGCAAGTCTTCGTCCCCCAGACCGCCACCGATCCCTGCTTCAGCGTTCAGCATGAGGGTGAAGCTTTTGCTCAGCGGGAAGAACTGCTGGTGCTGTAACGACAGCTTGTAGTATTGCAGGCTGCCGGCGGGGGTGCCGATTTCCGCCGCCGCCCGCTGGAACAGGCCCTTGGTCGGGAACAGGAAACTGTTGCGGGTATCGCGCGCCCAAGAGGTATCGAAACGCAGCGTATCGTCATCTCGCTTACCGGTAGGACCGACAAAAGTCTGGTACTGCGTGGCGGGCACTGAATCTGATAGATCGTCGGGTACCAGCGAAATTGAAGTCTGCTCGTAGGTCAGGCCAAACGAGATGAAGTCACGCTCGTTGATCGGCAGGCCGAAGCGCATCCCGGCACCGATGGTCGAGGTTTTGTACTCACTCACGTTGTCGAGCGAACTCGAATCGACATCGCGCCGGTACACATCGTAGCCCAGGCTGATGCCGTCGATGGTGTAGTAGGGATTGGTGTACGACAGCGAATAAACGGTGTTGACGCTGCCCGAGTTGATCTGCGCCGACAGGCGGTTGCCAGTGCCGAACACGTTGCTCTGCGACACCGAACCCGACAGCACCAGG
>JAHJNP010000415.1 GCA_018820745.1 Gammaproteobacteria bacterium | reverse complement strand
CGCGACGCGCAAAACGCCATCATCGGCTACCTGCTGATCGGCACGGACAACACCGCGCGCAAGCAGGTGGAAGCGGAGCGGGCCCAGCTCTACAAGGCGCTGCAGGACAAGAACACCGAACTGGAGAGCGCCAAGGCGGTGGCGGAAAAAGCCAACCTGGCGAAATCGAATTTCCTGTCCAGCATGAGCCATGAGCTGCGCACGCCGCTCAATGCCATCCTGGGCTTTGCCCAGTTGCTGGAAAGCGGTGCGCCGCCGCCAACGGCCGCGCAGATCATAAGACTGCACCAGATCATCAAGGCCGGGTGGTATCTGCTGGACCTGATCAACGAAATCCTCGATCTCGCGGTGATCGAGTCCGGCAAGCTGTCGCTGTCGCTGGAGCCCCTGTCGCTGTCCGATGTGCTGCTCGAATGCCAGGCCATGATCGGACCGCAGGCGCAACAGCGCGGCATCAACACAGACTTCGCCAAAGTCGACCCCACCTGGTTTGCCCATGCCGACCATACCCGGGTCAAGCAGGCGCTAATCAACCTGCTATCGAATGCGATCAAATACAACCGCGACCATGGAATGGTCGCGGTGACGTGCACCGCGACGCCGGAACATCTACGCATCAGCATCAAGGACAGCGGTGCAGGATTGCCGCCGGAAAAGCTGGCGCAGCTGTTCCAGCCATTCAATCGTCTCGGGCAGGAGACCGGCACCGAGGAAGGAACGGGCATCGGCCTGGTGGTCACCAGGCAACTGGTCGAACTGATGGGCGGCACCATCGGCGTGGAAAGCACTGTCGGCGAGGGCAGCAAATTCTGGATCGAACTGATCCGCGACGCGATGCCACAACTTGCCCCGGAACATGCAATGCCCACGGAACTTGCGCCGCAGGCGCATGAAAACGCGCCGCTACACACCCTGCTCTATGTGGAAGACAATCCGGCCAATCTGATGCTGGTCGAGCAAATCATCGAGGGTATCCCGCATGTCCGCATGCTGAGCGCGCGCGATGCCAATCTCGGCATCGCGCTGGCGCGCGCCCATATGCCGGATGTGATCCTGATGGACATCAATCTGCCTGGTCTCAGCGGCATCCAGGCGCTGAAAATCCTGCGAGAAGATCCGGCAACGGCGCACATCCCGGTGCTGGCCATCAGCGCCAATGCCATGCCACGCGACATCCAGAAAGGCCTGGAAGCAGGATTCTTCCGCTATCTCACCAAGCCGATCAAAATCAACGAATTCATGGAAGCGCTGGACATGGCGCTGGAACGGGCAAAAACCGTATCGGACGACGCAATCATCCCGGCGCCCCTGTGATGCTGTGTGCCGACGACTTGCTTAACGCCCGCATCCTGATCGTGGACGATCAGCAAGCCAATGTGCGGCTGCTGGAGCAGATGCTGGGTGAAGCCGGTTATCGGTGCATTACGTCGACGATGGATCCGCAAGCCGTCTGCGCGCTGCATCGCGACAACCACTACGACCTGATCCTGCTCGATCTGCAGATGCCCGGAATGGATGGATTCCAGGTGATGGAGGGCCTGAAGGAAATCGAAGCAGATGGCTACCTCCCCGTGCTCGTGATCACCGCCCAACCGGGCCACAAACTGCAGGCGCTGACTGCCGGCGCGAAGGACTTCATCAGCAAGCCGTTTGACCTGGTCGAAGTCAAGACGCGAATCCACAACATGCTGGAGGTGCGCTTGCTGTATAAGCAACTCGAGCAATACAGCCGCGCGCTGGAATCCATGGCGCTGCATGATGCGCTGACCGGGCTGCCGAACCGGCGGCTTTTAATGGACCGGCTTTCATTGGCCATCGCCCATGCGCGCAGGAACACAAGCGCGATGGCGGTGATGTTTCTGGATCTGGACGGGTTCAAGCAGATCAACGACACCCTGGGCCACGATGCGGGCGACACGCTGCTCAGCATGGTCGCCGGCCGCCTGGTGGCGGCGGTGCGTCAGGAGGACACGGTGGCGCGCATGGGCGGCGACGAATTCGTGATCGGATTGTGGGAATTAAGTCACGTTGACGCCGTGGCCACGCTGGCCTCAAAAGTGATCCTGGCCGTGTCACAGCCCTATCGCATTCAAGGCCGCGACGTGCGCATCACTGCCAGCGTCGGTGTCGGCATTTATCCCCTGCATGGCGAAGCGGTGGAGACGCTAATGAAGCGCGCGGATCTGGCCTTGTATGAGGCCAAGCGTGCGGGCAAAAACAATTATTGCATCGCCACGTCCACCGACCTGTGACGATAGTATTGGCGTAAGCTGTTCGCCGGGGCACGGTCCCGGTGCAAATAAAGAAAGCAAATTTAATATGGTCAGCACCGCCGACATTCTGAATGCCAACATCCTGATCGTGGACGACCAGGAAGCCAACGTGCAGCTGCTGGAGCAATTGCTGCATGAAGCCGGCTACACCCGCGTTGCCTCGACGACGAATCCGCACGAGGTCTGCGCGCTGCATCGCAAGAACGGTTACGACCTGATCCTGCTCGACCTGCAGATGCCCGGGATGGATGGATTCCAGGTCATGGAAGGCCTCAAGGAAAACGCTGCAGACGATTACCTGCCGGTCCTCGTGATCACCGCCCAGCCGGACCACAAGCTGCGCGCGTTGCAGGCCGGCGCCAAGGACTTCATCAGCAAGCCGTTCGATCTGGTCGAAGCCAGGACGCGCATCCACAACATGCTGGAAGTGCGGCTGCTGTACAAAAAACTCGAGCATTACAGCAAGGTGCTGGAACAGACGGTGCAGCAACGCACCGCCGAACTGCGCGAGAGCGAGGCCCGCTATCGCAGCCTGACCGAACTGGCCTCCGACTGGTACTGGGAGCAGGACGAGAACATGAACTTCACCCGCGTCTCCGGCCCGGTCCTGGAGATGCTCGGCATCCGGGACGGCGCCCTGGCGGAAAAACCAGACGGCGGCCAGGCCGCAGGCTGGAACGAGACCGAGCGGAAGCTGCTGCAGGCGAAGATTGCCGCGCGCCAGCCCTTCCTGGATTTCGCCTTCAGCCGTGTCAATGCCGATGGCTCGCAAGAAACGTTTCGGGTGAGCGGGGAGCCGATGTTCAACCAGTCCTCCCGCTTCATCGGCTACCGCGGAATCGGCGTGAAACTGACCGCCAGGAAATAGAAAACAAACAGCTGCGCAAATAGAAAATACGATCTCGACGGGTGACTGATGCCTTTATCCCATAGTCCATACCAGAACCAGCTTCTCGCCGCCCTGCCGACGGCGGAATTCGAGCCCCTGGCGGCGCATCTTGAATGGGTGCCGCTGTCGCTCGGCGAAGTCCTCTACGAACCCGGCGGCCAGTTGCAGCACGCCTATTTCCCCACCACCGCCATCGTGTCGCTGCACTATGTCATGGCGTCCGGCGCATCGGCCGAATCCGCCGGCGTGGGCAATGAAGGCGTCGTCGGCATTGCGCTGTTCATGGGCGGCAACACCACCCCCAGTTCGGCCGTGGTGCAGACCGCGGGCCATGCCTACCGGCTGGAACGCAGCAAGCTGTTGCAGGAATTCAATCGCGCCGGCCTGATGCAGCGTTTGCTGCTGCGCTACACCCAGGCGCTGATTACCCAGATGATGCAGGCTGCGGCCTGCAATCGGCACCATTCGATCGAGCAGCAGCTGTGCCGCTGGCTGTTGCTGACGCTCGATCGATTGCCTTCGAATGAGCTGGTCATGACACAGGAACTGGTCGCCAGCATGCTCGGGGTGCGCCGCGAAGGCATCACGGAGGCAGCCGGGAAATTGCAGCGCGCGGGCTTGATCAATTACCGCCGCGGCCACATCGAAGTGCTTGACCGGGCCGGTCTGGAGCGTCACGCGTGCGAATGCTACGCCGTCGTCAAGCAGGAATTGAGCCGCCTGCTGCCCGATGTGCGGGATCGCCAGGACATTGCGGCCAAACCACCCATGAAGCGGGCGACGTCGACGCATTCATCGTAGCGGGTCGCGGCGATTTCAACCGATGCGCCATCCTCCATGACCTCGTGCAGGGACAGTTTGCTGGATGCGCAGCATCCGGATGCGGCTATGTGCGTCAGCAAACAGACGGCGTTTCTGAAATTATTCTATGCTGCGAGATGCCGGCCACAGACGGGTTCAACGCCCAAATGCAGCACACGACACTGTTCATTTTCAGCTTGACGACCTCGATTCCCATCGATACAGCATACAAATAATTGTGGCCGAATCGGCAGGTAAAGGCTGAGGATCAGCAAGCACGTGGGGATGTTTTTCGGTAAATAGCGGTCATGGGGTCAAGGCCGCACGCACCCCAGAGTTCAAGCAAGGAGCCCGTCATCACCATCAAAGAGTTCGCTTTTTCGGCACGCACGCGGAATGCGCTGCGTCACGACCGGGATACCGAGCTGCTGCGCTCGGAGCTGTTCAGCATCGAACAGCTGAAGCGTCACGCGGTCACGCTGGCCGGCCAGTACCGAATCGATCCACGCCCGGGGCCGGACAGCCTGCTGCCGCGGCTGGCGGACAATGCGCGGGTTCTGCTGGCGGCGTACGACGTCGTCACCGCCGCCGCCGCCACGCAGGGGCAACGGATCGTGCCGGCGGAGGCCTGGCTGCTCGACAACTTCTACCTGATCGAGCAGCAGATCACGCTGGCGCGTCGGCACCT
>JAHJNP010000414.1 GCA_018820745.1 Gammaproteobacteria bacterium | reverse complement strand
TTCGTGGTGACGCCGGAAATGCACCGGGTGCACCACTCCAACCTGCCGCACGAGACCAACAGCAACTTCGGCTTCAGCTTCCCCTGGTGGGACCGCGTGTTCGGCACCTACCGCGCGCAGCCGGAGCGCGGCCACCTGGGCATGACCATCGGGCTCGACGAGTTCCGCGACCCCGACAAGCTCGGCTTCGGCCAGCTGCTGGTGCAGCCTTTTCGCGGCGAACCGGGCCGGTATTCGATCAACCGGCGCGGCAGCGGGAAGGACGACACATGAAACTTGAATGTCAGGTTTCGGCCGCCCGCGCGACCTACGCTTGTTGACGGATGAAAACGCGAAGGAGCTGCCATGCACGCCACCCTGCCCCTGCTGCAAGCCACCGACTTCCCGCCGCTGCGGCGCGCGCAGCTGACCACGCTGCAGGTCAACCTCGGCTACCGCTGCAACCAGGCCTGCGTGCACTGCCACGTCAATGCCGGCCCCACGCGCACCGAGATGATGGACGCAGCCGGGGTGGACCTGGTGCTCGACGTGCTGGCGCGGCGCGGCATCGGCACCCTCGACCTCACCGGCGGCGCGCCGGAGCTGCACCTGCAGTTTCGCCGCCTGGTGCGCGCCGCGCGCAGCCTGGGCGCGACGGTGATCGACCGCTGCAACCTGACCGTTCTGCAGGAAGCGGGACAGGACGACCTGGCCGATTTTCTGGCGGAGCAGCAGGTAAGGATCGTCGCCTCGCTGCCGTGCTACACGCAGGAGAACGTCGACAGCCAGCGCGGCGCAGGCGTGTTCGCGCGCAGCATCGCCGCGCTCGGCGAACTCAACGCGCTGGGCTACGGCCGGGATGGCGGCCTCGTGCTCGACCTCGTCTACAACCCGCTCGGCCCGGTGCTGCCGGGGCCGCAGGACAAACTGGAAGCCGACTACAAGCGCGAGCTGGACGAGCGCTTCGGCATCGTCTTCAACCGCCTGCTGACGCTGGCCAACATGCCGATCAAGCGCTTCGGCAGCACGCTGGTGTCGAAAGGCCGGTTCGCCGCCTACATGACGCTGCTGCACGACAGCCACCGGCCGGAAAACCTGGAGCGCGTGATGTGCCGCGAGCTGGTCAGCGTCGACTGGCAGGGCTATCTCTACGACTGCGACTTCAACCAGATGCTGGGGCTGGCGCTGCAGCTTCCCGGACGGCCGCGGCCGCACCTGCGCGACCTGCTGGAGCAGGATCTGGCCGGGCGGCCGATCGCGGTGGCCGACCACTGCTACGGCTGCACCGCCGGCCAGGGCAGCAGCTGCGGCGGCGCGCTCGGCTGACGCATCATGAAACGGGCACTGCTGTTCGGCCTGATCGTGGTTGCGGTGGCGGCGTTTTTCGCGCTCGACCTGGACCGCTATTTCACCCTCGATGCGCTCAAGGCCGGCCAGGCCGAGTTTGCCGCCGCCTATGCCGCGCGACCGCTCACGGTCATCGGCGTCTTCTTCCTGGTCTACGTCGCGATCACCGCGCTGTCGCTGCCGGGCGCGGCGGTGCTCACCCTCGCAGCCGGCGCCTTCTTCGGGCTCGCCACCGGCACCGTGGTCGCCTCGTTCGCGTCCAGCATCGGCGCCACCCTCGCCTTCCTGGTGTCGCGCTTTTTGCTGCACGACTGGGTGCAGCGGCGCTTCGGCGAGCGGCTGGCGGCGGTCAACCAGGGCATGGCGCGCGACGGCGCGTTCTACCTGTTCGCGCTGCGCCTGGTGCCGCTGTTCCCGTTCTTCGTCATCAATCTGCTGATGGGCCTGACGCCGATCCGCACCCGCACCTTCTACTGGGTGAGCCAGCTCGGCATGCTGGCCGGCACCGGGGTGTACGTGAACGCCGGCACCCGGCTGGCAGACGTCGACAGCCTGGCGGGCCTGTTCTCGCCCGCGCTCTTGGCCTCGTTTGCGCTGCTCGGCGTGTTCCCGCTGATCGCCAAAAAAATCGTCGCCGTCATCCGCGCGCGCCGGGTCTACGCGCGCTGGCAGAAGCCGCGCCATTTCGATCGCAACCTGGTGGTGATCGGCGCCGGCTCGGCCGGCCTGGTGACGGCCTACGTCGCCGCCGCGGTGAAGGCGAAGGTCACGCTGATCGAAGGCCACCGGATGGGCGGCGACTGCCTCAACGTCGGCTGCGTGCCGTCGAAGGCGCTGATCCGTTCGGCCAGATTCCTCAAGCACGCGCGCGAGGCCGCGACGCTCGGCATCGCCCGCGCCACGGTCGACTACGATTTCAGCGAGGTGATGGCGCGGGTGCAGCGGGTGATCCGCACGGTGGAACCGCACGACTCGGCGGCGCGCTACACCGGGCTTGGCGTCGAGGTGATCGCAGGGCAGGCGCGCATCACCTCGCCGTGGCGCGTGGAGGTGAACGGGCAGACGCTCACCACCCGCGCCATCGTCATCGCCACCGGCGCGCAGCCGCAGGTGCCCGCGCTGCCCGGGCTCGACCAGGTGCGCCACTACACCTCGGACAGCATCTGGGATCTGAGCGCGCGCCCCGAGCGCCTGCTGGTGCTGGGCGGCGGCCCCATCGGCTGCGAGCTGGCGCAGGCCTTCGCCCGGCTCGACTGCAACGTCACGCTGGTGACGCGCGCGGGGCTGATGGGCAAGGAAGACCCGGACGCGGCGGACGCGGTGGAGGCCGCGCTCGCCGCCGACGGCGTGACGATCCGGAAAAACACCGAACCGCTACGCTGCGAGGTGAGCGACGGCATGCAGCATCTGGTGGTGCGCCGCGACGGCGCCGAGGAAACCCTCGCGTTCGACGCCCTGCTGCTGGCGCTGGGCCGCGCGCCGCGCACCCGGGGCTTCGGCCTGGAGGAACTGGGGATACCGCTGACGCGGGCGCGCACCGTCGAAACCAATGCCTGGCTGCAGACGCTCTACCCCAACATCTACGCCTGCGGCGACGTCGCCGGGCCCTACCAGTTCACCCACACCGCCGGGCACCAGGGCTGGTACGCCGCGGTCAACGCCCTGTTCGGCGGCGTCAGGCGCTTCAAGGTGGATTACTCGGTGATCCCCTGGGTCACCTTCACCGACCCGGAAGTGGCGCGCGTCGGCCTGTCGGAAACCGAGGCGCAGGCGCAGGGCATTGCCCACGAGGTGACGCGCTACGAACTGAAAGACCTCGACCGCGCCATCGTCGACGAGGCGGCGGCAGGCTACGTCAAGGTGCTGACCGTGCCGGGCAAGGATCGCATCCTCGGCGTCTGCATCGTCGGCGCCCACGCCGGCGAGCTGCTGGCCGAATTCGTGCTGGCGATGCGCCACCGCATCGGCCTCAACAGGATCCTCGGCACCCTTCACGCCTACCCGACCTGGGCCGAGGCCAACAAGTACGCGGCCGGCGCGTGGAAGCGCGCGCACGCGCCGCAGCGCCTGCTCGCCTGGGCGGCGCGCTATCACGCCTGGCAACGGCGATGAGCACGCGGCTCTCCATCGTCATCCCCGCCCTCGACGAGGCCGCGCAAATCGGCGCGGTGCTGCAAGGCCTGCAGGCGATGCGCGCGCGCGGCGCCGACGTGATCGTGGTCGACGGCGGCAGCGGCGACGCCACGGTGGCGATTGCCGAGCCGCTGGCCGATGCGGTGATCGGCGCGCCGCGCGGACGCGCAAGCCAGATGAATGCCGGCGCAGCAATGGCGCGCGGAGAGGCCCTGCTGTTCCTGCACGCCGACACCCTGTTGCCCGCCGATGCCGACTTGCAGATCCGCGCCGGCCTCGAATCCGGCGAGCGCGTGTGGGGCCGCTTCGACGTGCGCATCGCGGGGCGCGCCCGCATGCTGCGCGTGGTGGCGGCGATGATGAATGGGCGCTCGCGCCTGACCGGCATCGCCAGCGGCGACCAGGCGCTGTTCGTCATGCGCGCCGCCTTCGACGCGGCGGGCGGCTTTCCCGACCAGCAGCTGATGGAGGACATCGAGTTGTCGCGCCGCCTGCTGCGCCTGTCGCGCCCGGCTTGCCTCGCCGGCCCCGCGCTGACCTCGGGGCGGCGCTGGGAGACGCGCGGCGTGTGGCGCACGATTTTCCTGATGTGGCGGCTGCGCTGGCTGTATGCGCGCGGCGAGTCGCCGGCGCGTCTGGCGGCGCGCTACCGGTGAAGACGCGCATCGTCGTCATGGCGCGGGCGCCGGCGCCGGGGCAGGCGAAGACCCGGCTCGCACAGGTCATCGGCGACGACCAGGCCGCGGCGCTCGCCGCCCGCATGCTGGCGCGGACGCTGGAGACGGCGCGGCTGGCTGCCGTCGGCGCGATCGAACTGTGC
>JAHJNP010000413.1 GCA_018820745.1 Gammaproteobacteria bacterium | reverse complement strand
TGCTTGAGGTTGCCGGCGCAGCCGATCCCTACGGCTGGCTGCCGGTGAGGCATGCCGACGGCCTGGCCGGCTGGCTCCCTATGCATGAGGTATGGGGACGATGAAACTGGCCGTACTCGGCGCCGGCGCCTGGGGCACCGCCCTCGCCGCCAGCTGGGCGCCGCACCATGAGGTCAGCCTGTGGGGGCGCAATGCGGCCGAGCTCGACGCCATGCGTGCGAGCCGCGTCAACACCCGCTACCTGCCCGGCTGCCCGCTACCCGATGCCCTGCAGTTCAAACCGGACTTCAACGCCGTTGTCGATGCAGCCGACCTCATCGTCATCGCCGTTCCCACGAGCGGCCTGCGCGCCACCCTGGCCGCGCTGGCCGCCCGCCCCCACCTGCCGCCGCTGGTCTGGGTGTGCAAAGGCTTCGAGCATGGCAGCCGCAAACTGCCGCATCAGATCATTGCCGAACTGCTGCCCTCATACACCCAGACGGCTGCGCTGTCCGGCCCCAGCTTTGCCCAGGAAGTGGCGCAGGGCTATCCCACCGCGCTCACCCTCGCCTCGCACGACAGCGAACTGGCGCAGCACCTCGCCGAGGCGCTGTCCGCCCAGCGCCTGCGCATCTACGCGCACGACGACGTCATCGGGGTCGAGCTGGGCGGCGCGCTAAAGAACGTCATGGCCATTGCCGCCGGCATCTGCGACGGCCTCAAGCTCGGCCACAACGCCCGCGCCGCGCTCATCACAAGAGGGCTGGCCGAAATGACCCGCCTCGGCGTCGAGCTCGGCGGCCGCTTCGAAACCTTCATGGGATTGTCCGGCCTCGGCGACCTCATCCTCACCACCACCGGCGACCTCTCGCGCAACCGCCAGGTCGGCCTGAGCTGGCGCGCGGCCAGACGCTCGACACCATCCTTGCCGAACTCGGCCACGTCGCCGAAGGCGTTTCCACCGCGCCCGAGGTCGCCGCGCTCGCCAGCGAGCTGGGCGTCGACATGCCGATCACCCGCAAAGTCTGCCAGATGCTGTTTGAAGGCCTGCCCGCCGCCGAGGCGGTCGACGACCTGCTGAACCGGGATATCAAGGCTGAGTTCTGAGGCAAGGGCGGAGGGCTTTGCCGTTCAGTGCGCAGGGCAGGCCAGCAGGGGCAGGCAGATTCCAGCGCCTGGCCCGGGCAGGCTTTCCATCTCCTTCAGGGTATGCGTGAAATCGGTGTTTTCAGGCCCGATATGCGTGGCGCAACGCGCTGATTCACGGGCTTGGCGTATGCATTGGCGGGCAGCCAGGGCGTAGGCCAGATTGTTCCAGACGACCGCCGCACCCGCCTGGTGGTGGAGCGCGTGGCGGAATGCCGCTTCGGCCGGCTCGGCGTGGCCCAGGGCGTACTCGGTGTTGCCCAGGCCCAGCCATACAAGCGGATTGTCCGGCCACCTTGCGGTCGATGCCTTGTAAGCCTCCCGGGCTTCCTGATGCCGGCCCAAGCGCTCCAGGGCGCTTGCCGCTTCCAGGTAGGGGGTTGGCTTGGCCTGCGCCGGGAAAGCACCCGGGGCGAGCACGACAATGCCCCATCGCGCAGACCGGTTCCAGGTGTTCAGAAACACGCCGAAGGGCGTGATGCGCCTGGGCTCGGTTCCGGAGCGCAGGACAAGTTCCTGCCGCGCCAGGTCATAGCCGACCACCACCGCATAGTGCCAGCGCGGCAGCCAGTTCAGCCCCAGATTCTGCAGGACCAGCACCGGGTTACCCGCTGCGATTTCTGCCAGCAGGGCATCGAGCGCGGGTTCGACCGGGACGGCCAGCAGCCCCTGCCGGCGCACAGCCGCCTTGATTTCCGCCTGCAAGCTGCCCTCGCGGGCGGGCAAATAGACCTGGGAAACGAGCTCATCGGGGGTGACCGTCACGCCGCGCGCATTGAGCACGGTGGCCAGCGCCGCCGGCCCGCACTGATAGCGCACCTGCGGGAAGAAGGGCGTGCCGGCCAGTTCCACCCTGGCCGGGCGTCCGGCAATGTCCGTCTCAATGAGGGGCGCACGATGGGCACAGGCTGCAAGCAGGGTCGCGCACAACCAAACGCCCGCCAACAGGCGGGCGTACCGGAAACCGCTCATCGAAACGGACTCACTTGATGGGATGCACAAACGGGAAGATGTCGGTTACACCCAGGGCGTCGGTAATGATGAAGACAATGAAGATGAACAGGACAACCCCCAGGGCACTCCCGCCGGCAGGCAATTCAGCGACCCGCTGGTTGATCCGGGCGACTTCGGCATCGGTCAGCGCCGCCACCCGCTCTTGGGCATGTTGAACATCGACCCCCAGGGCAGACAGCTGACGCTGCAGGTCTTCCCGCTCCAACAGGGACACCAGCTCGTCGCGGTCCACCCGGCCCTGTTCGGCGGCGAGCGCTTGAGTGGTGCCGACCATCCCGGCCTGAACCGGGGCGACCTGCGCGCCCAGAAGCGCGGCGGCCAGCAGCAGGGAGCCGAATTTTTTCAGTAAATGATGAAAACGCATGGAAACCTCCTCGAAAAGTTGATCTCAGGACTGCGCAAGGATCCAACCTGCGGAGCGAAGCGCACTTTTAACCTAGCACAGCCTGACGCGTTCATTTACTGTTGAAACATGCGTGCCCAGTAGCGGGGAAGACCACGGCTGGAAATGGCGTGTGATTTCGCTCATCTAGAATTAATCGATATGGAGCCTGTTCTTGTGCGGATGTGCGGGGAGGGCACCCTTACACTATTCACTGCCGAACGGAGTCAGCACATGCCAGACACGATCAAGTACAAGGCCTATTCACTCAGCAATTTCCGTGACATCCCGCAGATGGACGAGGTAGCCGAGGCCATCAAGGTGGACATCGAGGTAGTGGGCCAGGTTCTGCCGTTCAAGACCAACAACTTCGTTGTCGATCACCTGATTGACTGGGCGCATGTGCCGGCAGACCCACTGTTCGTCCTCACCTTTCCCCAGCGCGACATGCTGCTGCCCCACCACTACGCGGAAATCGCCGGGCTGGTGCAAAGCGGGGCAGCGCCTGCCGCGATCAAGGAGGCGGCCAACCGCATCCGCCTGCAGCTCAATCCCCACCCCGCCGGGCAGATCAGCCACAACGTCCCCACCCTCGAAGGCGAGCAGCTGGACGGAATGCAGCACAAGTACCGCGAAACGGTGCTGTTCTTTCCCAGCCAGGGGCAGACCTGCCACGCCTATTGCAGCTTCTGTTTCCGCTGGCCCCAGTTCGTCGGCATGTCCGAACTGAAGTTCGCCAGCCGTGAGGTGGATCGCCTGGTGGATTATCTGCAGGCCAACCCCCAGGTCAGCGACGTGCTGTTTACCGGCGGCGACCCGCTGATCATGTCCGCCCGCCATCTGGCGCAATACATCGAGCCCCTGCTCGACGCCGACCTGCCCAATCTGCGCCACATCCGCATCGGCACCAAGGCGCTCAGCTACTGGCCCTACAAGTTTCTGACCGATGACGATGCGCAGGACTTGCTGGCGCTGTTCCGCAAGGTTGGGGAACGCGGCAAGCACCTCGCCCTGATGGCCCACTTCAACCACCCGCGGGAACTGGAGCCGGAGCCGGTGCGCCAGGCCATCGCGCAAGTCAGGCAGACCGGGGCCCTCATCCGCACGCAGTCGCCCCTGCTTCGCCACATCAACGACGACCCCGAGCTGTGGCGGGAGATGTGGGCCAGACAAGTGCTCCTCGGATGTGTGCCCTATTACATGTTTGTCGCCCGCGATACCGGCGCGCAGCACTATTTCGCGGTGCCGCTGGTGCGCGCCTGGGAAATCTTTCGCGAGGCCTACCAGCGGGTCAGCGGCCTGTGTCGCACCGTGCGCGGCCCCAGCATGTCGGCCAATCCCGGCAAGGTGCAGGTACTGGGCATCAGCGAGGTCGCTGGAGAAAAGGTCATGCAATTGCGCTTCATCCAGGGCCGCAACCCGGATTGGGTGCATCGCCCATTTTTCGCGAAATACGACGACCAGGCCACCTGGCTGAATGAACTCAAGCCTGCTTTTGGCGAGGCCAAGTTCTTTTACCAGGATGAGCTTGAGGCGTTCTACCGGGAAAGCATTGATGCCAGCCATGCCGAGGACTACGAATAGCCCGCCCACTTCCAGCCCGAGTGCGCAACGGACGAATCTGCGCGCGTTGAAATCGGCTGGCGCGGGCGTCACCCCGTGGGGGGCCAGGTTGACTGCTGCTGCATGGGCGGGCTAGACTTCATCACCAGTGCCGCGTTCGTCGCGCCCTCGGCCATCGCTGCACACTCATCAATCACCGGCACCACAAAGCAGTCCTTGACGACTACGCCAGGCTGCTGCTGCAAGGCGCAGCGCGGTCTCACCGCCTTGTTTTTCGCGCTGATATCCGGCTCCGCCGCGATCCCTCGCCGAGAAGCCGGCCCACCTCATGCCGCTGCCGCACGCCTCGACGGCAGTGCCCGGGATCATGGCTCGCCCGGGGCGCGCAACGGCACCTGCCCATTCGCTGTCGGCACCCGCGTCGGCAAGTTTCCATTCGACAGGAGAACCACACCCCATGCTGCTTGCAACCGATCTGGACGGCACCTTTCTCGCCGGCGACCCCGAAACCCGCCTGCGCCTTTACCAGCTGATCGCCGACAATTCCGAGATCAAGCTTGCCTTCGTCACGGGGCGTGGGCTCGAGAACGTGATCCCGCTGCTCTCGGACCCGACCATTCCGGTGCCCGACTACATCATCTGCGACGTCGGCGCAACGGTCGTCGAAGGTGTCACGCGGCAGCCGGTGCAACCGCTGCAGGCGGCGATCGACGCCCTCTGGCCGGGCGAGCGGACGGTAGTCGACGCCATGGCGCTATTCGAGCGACTGGAGCGTCAGGATGTGCCCCAGCAACGGCGCTGTTCGTATTTCTGCAGTACCGCCGACGTGCGCCATTCACTCGCCGGTATCGAAGAGGTCGCGGCCGGACTCGGCTGCGAGGTGCTCTATTCGGCCGAGCTTTACCTGGACATCCTGCCGCACGGCGTGAACAAGGGCAGCACGCTCAAGGCACTGGTCGAGCATCTGGGCATTCACCCTGACGAGGTGGTGGTCGCCGGCGACACGCTCAACGATCTGGCGATGTTCGAGCATGGCTTCATCGGGGTGTGTGTCGGCGAATCCGAACCCGCCCTGCTCGAGGCCACCGCCAAGCGCGCCCGCGCCAAGCGTGCCCGCGTGCTGCATTCGCCCCACAACGGCTGCGGCGGCATCCTCGATGCGCTCGAGCATTTCAATTTCCTCGACCTCAAGGGCGTCGACGCCGAGCCGCGCGTGACGGAAGCCCCGGGCAAGTCCGACCTGGTGATGGTCTATCACCGCCTGCCCTACGAGGAGAGCTTCGAGGATGGCCAGCTCGTGCGCCGCCGCCCCGCCTCGCCGAACGGCATCATCCCAACCCTGCTCAGCTTCTTCGGCGACGGCAAGAAGGGCTCCTGGATCGCATGGGCGATTCAGGACCCCAAAAAGGCTGCGAGCTTCGTGACCCACACCGAAGTCGACACCCAGAAATACCCCAGGCTGGTGGCCGCGCGCGTGCCGCTCACCAAGAACGACGTCGACATCTTCTACAAGCGCTTTTCCAAGGAAGCCTTCTGGCCCACCCTGCACACCTTCTGGGAACGGGCCCGTTTCCGCGAGGAGGACTGGCTGGTGTTTCTCAAGGTGAACCGCCTCTTCGCCGAGCGCACCGCGGCGGAGGCCGCCGAGGGCGCGGTGGTGTGGCTGCACGACTACAACCTGTGGATGGTGCCGGCCTACCTGCGCGAGCTGCGTCCCGACGTGAAGATCGCCTTCTTCCACCACACCTACTTCCCTTCGGCTGACGTCTTCAATGTGCTGCCGTGGCGCCGCGACATCGTCGGCAGCCTGCTGCAGTGCGACTACATCGGCTTCCACATCCCGCGTCAGGTCGAGAACTTCGTTGACGTCGCGCGCGGCGTCGCGCCGCTCAAGGTGCTCGAAACCCGCGCCTGCGCGCCGCGCTACCTCACCTACGGCTGCGCCGTCGGATTGGACGAGGTGACCACCGCGATCGAGGTGCATGGCCGCCGCATCGGCCTGGGCGCGCACCCGGTCGGGCTCGACGTCGATCGCGTGCGCCAGGTGCTCGACGATCCGAAGACGGCCGGACGAGTCGCTGCGCTGCGCAACCAGTTCACCGGCACGCGGGTCATCCTGTCGGTCGAGCGGCTCGACTACACCAAGGGCACGCTCGAGAAACTGGTGGCCTTCGAAAAGCTGCTCGAGACCCATCCCGAACTGCAAGGCACGATCTCGCTGATCAACGTGTGCGTGCCGGCCGCGAAGGAGATGACGATCTACCGCACCCTGCAGAACCAGATCGAACAGGCGGTTGGGCGCATCAACGGGCGTTTCTCAAGGGTCGGCTGGACCCCGCTGCAGTTCTTCTTCCGGGCCATTCCGTTCGAGGAGCTGGTCGCCTATTACGCGGTGGCCGACGTGATGTGGATTACCCCGCTGCGCGACGGGCTCAACCTGGTCGCCAAGGAATTCGTCGCGGTCCAGGGCTCGACCAATGGTTCGGGCGTGCTGGTGCTCTCAGAATTTGCCGGGGCCGCAGCCGAACTGCATGGCGCGGTGCTCACCAACCCGCACGACCCGCACGACCTGGTCGAGAAGTGCGTCTACGCGCTGGAGATGAGTCCGGTCGAGGCCGAGGCACGCCTGCGCGGGCTGTTCGACGTCGTCCAGCACAACGATGTCCATCGCTGGGGGCAGGATTTCCTCGACTCGGTCGAGGAAAGTTGCGCCGCGCGAACCGCAACGTCCGGTGAAACGCCGCAGCCCGCGCTCGCCCAGGCACGGTGACTGCGCGGCGTCTGCAGCCCGGCGGCGGGCGATCCGGCGAGCGAAGCCTCAAGAACAAACAGACGGCCTGTAACGACATGGCGCGAACCGTCTTATCATCGGGCCGATGATCAATCTTCAGGTTTCACACGACCGCGGCTGGATGTTCCTTTTCATCGCCTGGCTGGTGGCCAGCGTGTCGACGCTGGGCGCCCTGTTTCTCGGCGAGGTCATGGGGTATACGCCCTGCGTCCTGTGCTGGTACCAGCGGATCGGCATGTTTCCGCTGGTGCTGATTCTGGCGGCGGGGCTGTTTCCGTTCGACCGCGGCGTCGTGCGCTACGCGCTGCCGCTGGCGCTGGCCGGCTGGCTGCTGGCGGTTTTCCATTGGGCGGTGGCCAGCGGGATCGTACCGGAGCGCGCCACGCCATGCAGCCAAGGCGTGCCGTGCTCGGTTGAGCTGATCAGCTGGTTCGGCTTCCTGACCCTGCCATTGCTTTCCGTCCTGGCGTTTTCCGCCATCATCGCGTTGCTGGTTCTGACGCACTTCAAGGCATCCCAATGAAAAAAATGCTGTTTATCGCTGCCGCCGTGATCCTGCTGCTGGCTTTTGTGGGCGGGGCCATTTTCTACGGCACGCAAAAAACCGAACAGGCCGGGCAGCTCGCCTATGAAAACAAGTCCGCACTGGTGCGCGAACACTCACGCGTGCTCGGGCATGCCGACGCCCGGGTGGAGATTGTCGAGTTCATCGATCCGGCGTGCGGGACCTGCCGGCACTTCTATCCGTTGGTCAAGGAAATGCTGGCCGCCCACCCGGACCGGATTCGCCTGGTGCTGCGCTACGCGCCCTTCCACCAGAACTCGGACTATGTGGTGGCGCTGGTCGAGGCGGCAGCGAAACAAGACAAGTACTGGCAAACCCTGGAGGCCCTGCTGGCAGCCCAGGACGACTGGGTAGTGAATCACGCCGTGCAGCCGGAACGGGTCTGGCGACATGTCGAAGGACTCGGCCTGGACCTGGCGCAACTACGCAGCGACATGGACGCGCCGGACATTGCCGGCCTGATTGCGCAGGACATGGCGGACGTGAGCACCCTGAACGTCAGTAAAACCCCGGAGTTTTTTGTCAACGGCAAACCGCTGCCGAGCTTCGGCTACGAGCCCCTGAAGAAGCTGGTGGACGAGGTGCTGGCTAGCGAATATCGTTAATCGGAATCCGTTAACCGATACGGCGGCAGAGACGGTCCCGCCTTGGGCAGGGTGCTGAAACCGTTTCAGTCGAAGAGTTCGATCGTGCCGCCAAGCGCCCTTTCCGGCGCCAGTTCTCCGCACGACATCAGACCGCGGTAGTCGCAGACCTGATTGCGCCCGTGCGCCTTGGCGTAATAAAGGGCCTTGTCCGCCTCCTCGAACACGTAGGACGGCAGCTGCTGATCGATGATGGCCGTGTAGCCGGTGCTCACCGTCAATTGCCCGATCTGGGGGAAGGAATGGCCCTGCACCTTGACCCGGATGCGTTCGAGAATGGACGCGATGGTCCCGGGGGATACGCCCTTGATCAGCGCAACGAACTCCTCGCCGCCGTAGCGGAACACCCAGTCCACATCGCGCAGGGCGTGGCGCAGCAGGCCGGCGAAAACAAGCAGCGCCTCGTCGCCGATCAGGTGGCCGAAGTTGTCATTGACGCGCTTGAAATGGTCGATGTCGAACACGGCCAGATAGTCGGCCGTATCCTTGTCGCGCTTTCGGTTGCTGCCGCTCATCCGGCCGGCCAGCAGTTCGCTCAGCTTCTGGTCTAGCTTCTTGCGGTTGTAAAGCCCGGTCAGGGTGTCGCGCTCGCTGTCGAAAAGCACCCTGGCAAAATTGGCGTAGATCTTGAGCATGCCCTCAGCGATGCGCAGGTCAGCCGGGTTCCATGCCGGCTGCATCATCACGATTGCCTTGCGCTGGCCATCCTGGATGCCCAGGCTGCTGATGAGGTAGCCGAGGCCATCCCGCGCGAACTGTCGGGTCGGCGCGTCGGCGCTCAAGCTGCCCACCTCGGCCATGAGCCAATCCGCGAACGGAAACAGGGGCTCCGGCAAAGAGCAGGTCTGGTCCAGTATCCAGCCTTCCCGATCCGGGGCTGGCACCACGCATAGCAAGGATGCCGGCACGCCAGGTAACATTTCCAGGATGGACTCCAGCAGGCCGCGCAAAAGCGTCAGCTCATCGCGCTGCTCGGTTAGATGCACCACAGACTTGATTACATCTTGGGTGATTTCGGACTGCCTGGACGGGGACATGCCAGCGGACATTGGACGGCCTAAAAAGGTGTCACACAGTTTTCATTCTAATCCTCATTGACTTTCGGCGCCTCCCGTTCACCCGTCCTGCCGGCAGTCGTCTCCGCAATGCGCCGAATCGTCGCCACGAACCCCGGGTCCTCGCCCTGGAACAAGGCCGGCAGGGCCGCGCGGAAATCTGCGCGCTGACACCATTCGGTCATGTAGTCCTCCCACGACTGCCACAGGCGTGCCTGCTGGCGCCCCATGTTTTCTTCGTACACCAGCACGTAGGCGCGCTCGAACAGGCTGACCAGGATGGCAAACAGGGCGTGCTTGCGCTCCAGCTGGTCTTCACTAAGCGTGCCCTTCACCAGGGGCGACAGCAAATGCAGATCGGCGTTTTCGATCACCAGCCGCATAAAGTCGGCATATTCGTCGGACAGCCGCAGGAAGATTTCCTCCTCGTCGCTCTGGCGGTCGCGCTGGCGGTCGTAGACGTACACGCCGATGGCGAGCGGCAGTCCGACGATGGTGACGATGTAGCTGGCTGCTTCCAGCCATTCGAGTCCGCTCATTCACGCCCCTCCCGCAAAACCGTTTTGCCGCCAGGCTTCGAACACGACCACGCTGACGGCATTGGACAGGTTCATGCTGCGCGAACCGGGCAGCATCGGCAAGCGTAGGCGGTGATCCGCGTCGAATTGCGCCAGGACCTCGGGCGGCAGGCCGCGCGACTCGGGGCCGAACAGCAGCACGTCGTCGGCCTGAAAACTTACCGCGGCGTAGTTGCGGCTGCCCTTGGTGGTGAGCGCAAACCAGCGCCGGTCGGGCAGCGCCGCCCGCACAGCTGGCCAGTCGGCATGCACCCGCACGCAGGCCATGTCATGGTAATCCAGCCCGGCG
>JAHJNP010000412.1 GCA_018820745.1 Gammaproteobacteria bacterium | reverse complement strand
GGCGGCAAACAGGCGCTTTTCCAGCGCGTCGCGATCGGGCGCCAGCTCCGCCATGCGGAAGCTTTCGTAGAGGTAAACCAGGATGTCGAGCATAGTGTCAGTGGATTTTTTGGTAACGCCCGCCGGGCAAGGAAGCAATTCGCCCATCCAGTTCAAGCGTCAACAGCTTCGCTGAAAGCGCATCCAGCGTCAACCCGGTTCTTTGTGCCAACGTGTCAAGCGTGGTCGGCGCACCGTCCAGCGCGTCCAAAACCGGGTCGGAGCGGGGTTCTGCCAGCACCGGCAAAGGGTCCGCCGTCAGACAGGTATGCCCTTCGGCGTGCTCGCCCTGCGGGCGGTCTTCGCGCAGTACCGGCGGCGCCAGCCGCTGCTGCCAGGCCAGTTCGTCGAGAATGTCGGCAGCGGATTCGACCAGCTTGGCGCCCTGCTTGATCAGTGCATGGCAGCCACGCGCCAGCGGCGAATGGATCGAACCGGGAATGGCGAACACTTCGCGCCCCTGTTCGGTCGCCACCCGGGCGGTGATCAGCGAACCGCTGTTGGGCGCGGCCTCCACCACCAGCACGCCGCGGCTCAAGCCGCTGATCAGCCGGTTGCGGCGCGGAAAGTGGCCGGGCAGGGGCGCTGTGCCGAGCGCGAATTCCGACACGATAAGCCCGTTTTCGGCCAGCTGGTGCGCCAGTGCCTTGTTGCGTGCGGGATAGATGCGATCAAGCCCGGTGCCGATGATGGCGACGCTTGAGCCGGCACCGGCCAGCCCGCCGCGATGCGCTGCTGCATCGATGCCAAGCGCCAGTCCGCTAACGATGGTCAAGCCGGCATCGGACAGCGCCTGGGCAAACGCCTCGGCGTCGCGCACGCCCTGGGGGGTGGCGTTGCGGCTGCCGACAATGCCAAGGCAGGGCTGGCTCAACAGGCTGCGCCGCCCCTTGCAATACAGTACGGCGGGGGGATCGGCGATTTCGAGCAGGTTTTTCGGATAGTCCTCGTCCGCCAGCGTCATCAGGCTGTTGCCGGGCTGGGTGAGCCAGGCGTGGGCGGCGTCAAGCTGCGCGGCATCCGGGTCGGCCAGCAGCGCGTCGCATTGTGCGCGGGATAGATGCGCCGACAGCGCGCTGCGGCCGGATGCCAAAACGGCCTCCGGGGAACCGAAGGCCGTCAATAGGCGGATCAGGCTGGTGTTGCCGACCCCCGGGGCGAGGGTGAGGCGCAGCCAGGCGTCAGGCACGCTCGAAGCGTCTTTGACGGGTCGGCATCTTCAGGGGGTTTTTACCGTGTCGAGCAGGTAGACCGGCCCATCGGACTGCATGATGAGCGCGTAGGACACGCGGTCGTATACACGGTAGACCATCACCAGGCCGCTACGGGTGTCGGGCAGCTTGATGGCGTGGTCATTGCTGTTGCCGAGGCAGGTGCTGCGGAAGGCGCTGCTGACATCGGCGGCCTGGTCATAGGTCGTCTTGCCGTTTTCCTTCAGGCAACGCACGTCGTTGTAAAGCCAGGCGCCACCGTCCGGAACGCCCGCGGTTTTTTCGTTGACCCAGGTCATGCGGTCTTTTTCGTCGCGGGTGAGCGTGACCGCCTGGCCTTCGCGGAACACCGACAGCACATGGCCGGCCTCCAGGCCGTCGCGGCTGCCGCGGTTGATCACCACGGTCTGATAGCGGCCGCTGTCAGACAGGCCGCCGTAAGCCGAGATGATGCGGCCGCTGATTTTAGCTTCGGGCGCGTGCGGAATGTATTCGAAGGTGGTGCTGTCATCGGCCTCCACCAGCTTGTCGCGGGGCAGGATTTCCTGCGCCGACTGGGTGATGCGGACTTTCTGCGGCGCGCCTGCCACCAGGGTGCGCGCATCGCCCAGGTATTCGACTTCGTAGCCCAGCACTTCGCCGGTTTCCGGGTCCTTCAACGGCTTGCCGGGACGCAGCACATTCCAGCGCGTCACCCCGTCCTTGCCGCCGGTGGCGAAGGCGTCGTCGCCCGCTGCCAGCACCACGCGCTCGGTGTTGCTGCCGAGGATGAACGGCGCGTCATCGAACGCCCCCTGAGGAACCACGCGCGGCTGGGACAGGAAGGGATGGATCACCCGGATCGGAATGGACGGAATGGCGTCGCCGTCAATGTCGGTTGCGCGCACGCCGGGCGACAGCTTGACCGTCTGCAGCCCGTTGGTGCCGCCCCTGACCAGCGACAGCCGCGGCTCCTTGCCGCTGCGGTCGAGCACGATCAGGTCGCCGGGGTAGATCCAGTGCGGATTCTTGATTTCCGCGCGGTTCAGGTTCCAGATCTGCGGCCAGCGCCACGGGTCCTTGAGGAAACGTCCGGAGATGTCCCACAGGGTGTCGCCCTTGACCACGACATAGGTGTCAGGGGCGTTGTCCTGCAGCTTAAGGGTGTCGGCCAGCGCAGGCATCGCCAGCAACAGGGCAAGAGAAATAATGAATTGACGCACGGGGGAACCCTCCACTTAGACCTTGTCTAATTTTGCATTGAAAATATACTGTGCGCTTAGCTTACGGCTATCCGCCGCCATATATTTAGGGTGATGTGCATCTGGATGCAGATTTCGCATCAAAGTGTGCACCCAGCCCCTTCATTCGTAAAGCTTTTATTGACCCGGCGCACTTTTGCCCCCAATTTTATTGTTGAGAAACATTCGTCTTGCGATCCTTTTCTAACGCCATCGTGCCGAATCAATAATGGCCAGACTCGATATTCTGCATTACCCCGACGCCCGCCTGCACACCGTCGCCAAGCCGGTTGCGGCGGTCGATGCGCGCATACGCAAACTGGTCGACGACATGGCCGAGACCATGTACGCCGCTCCCGGCATCGGGCTGGCGGCGACCCAGGTCAACGTCCACGAGCGCGTCATCGTCATCGACCTCTCCGAAACCCACGATGCGCTACGGGTGTTTATCAACCCCGAGATCGTCGCCCAGTCGGGTCGTGAAGAGAGCGAGGAAGGCTGCCTGTCGGTGCCCGGCGTTTTCGACCGGGTGACGCGCGCCGAGCGGGTCACCGTGCGTGCACTTGACCGCGATGGCAAGCCGTTCGAACTGGAGGCCGAAGGCCTGCTGGCGGTGTGCGTCCAGCATGAAATGGACCATTTGATGGGCAAGGTCTTCGTCGACTATCTGTCCAACCTCAAGCGCAACCGCATCAAGGCCAAACTGGCCAAGCAGGCGCGTGAGCACCGGCCCGACGCCGCGCCGGTGCGCGCGTCGCTCTGAACCGGCCCGTGCGCATTATCTTTGCCGGCACGCCGCCGTTCGCGGCCGCCGCCCTCGACGCCCTGGCGGAGGCCGGGCACGACATCGTCCTGGTGCTGACCCAGCCCGACCGCCCCGCCGGGCGCGGCATGAAGCTCGCTCCCAGCGCGGTCAAGCAGGTGGCGCAGGCGCGTGGTTTGCCGGTGTACCAGCCCGCCAGCCTGAAAGCGGCCGAGGCCCAAGCCGCGCTGCGTGCGGCGGATGCCGATGTCATGGTGGTCGCCGCCTACGGCCTGATCCTGCCGCCGGCGGCGCTCGACCTGCCGCGCTTCGGCTGCCTCAACATCCACGCCTCACTGCTGCCGCGCTGGCGCGGCGCGGCGCCGATCCAGCGCGCAATCCTGGCGGGCGATACGGAAACCGGCATTAGCATTATGCAGATGGACGCCGGGCTCGATACCGGCGCGGTGCTGGCAAAAACCGTGGTGGCGATCCGCGAAACCGACACCGCCGCCAGCCTGCATGACACCCTCGCCGCCGCCGGCGCCAAAGCCATCGTGGCGGCGCTGGCGAATTACCCCGCCCTGGTGCCTGAGGCACAGGACGACACGCAGGCTACGTATGCCGCCAAACTGACCAAGGAAGAGGCGAAGCTGGACTGGCGCCAGCCCGCCGACGTACTGGCGCGCGCGGTGCGCGCCTACAATCCGGCGCCCGGGGCGTGGACGCTGCTGGATGGCGCAACCCTGAAAGTCTGGTCGACGCAAGTTGCCGCCGGCCCGGACGCCGATCCGCTGCGTGCGGAGCCGGGCGAGGTGCTGCAGGCCGAAGCGGACCGGCTGGTGGTTGCCTGCGGCAGCGGCGCACTGGTCTTGCAGGAGATCCAGCCGGCGGGCGGCAAGCGGATGAGCGCCGCGGCGTTTCTAGCCGGCCGGCCGTTGCCGGCGGGAACCCGTTTCGACGCTTGAGACCGGTCTGGCCACCGCATCAACGCGCGTCGATGCGCGCGTGTCCTGCTATCATCCGCCGCTCATCGCTGCGGCTGGAATCCCATGAATCAACCGACTAATCGGGGCCTCTCCCACCATGCGTAATCTGCAAAAACTGGCCGCCGGCGCGCTCGAAGAAGTGCTTGCCGGCGCGGCGCTGCATCAGGTGTTGCCGCGGCGCCTGCAGCGACTGGAAACGCCGGGCGAACGCGGCGCCCTGCAGGACATCGTGTATGGCAGCCTGCGCCAGTTGGGGCGTCTGGATGCCTGGCTGGCTGCACTGCTGGAGCGCCCGCTGACCGATCCCGAACTCGGCTGGCTGCTGCGCGTGGCGCTGTACCAGCTGGCCTACACCCGGGCGCCGGCGCATGCGGTGGTGCACAACGCCGTCACCGCGGCCGGCGAGGGTTGGCGGCGCGGGCTGGCCAATGCGGTGCTGCGCAATTTCCAGCGCCGCCGCGCCGAGCTGGAAAAGCTGGCGGATGAGCAGCCGCGTGCGCGCTGGTCGCACCCCGACTGGTGGATCGCCAAACTGCAAGCCGAGCACCCGGATCATTGGCAAGGCATTCTCGAGGCCAGCCAGCAGCACCCGCCGTTCACCCTGCGCATCAATTGCCGCCACGGCGACATGGCGGACTATCTGCTGCGCCTGACGGAAGCCGGTCTGCCGGCGCGGCAGACCGGCCCGGATGCGGTCACGCTCGACCGCGCGGTGCCGGTGCACAGCCTGCCCGGCTTCGATGCGGGCGACGTGTCGGTGCAGGACGCCGGCGCGCAATGGGCGGCACGCCTGCTGGACGCGCAATCGGGCGAGCGGATACTGGATGCCTGCGCCGCACCTGGCGGCAAGACCGGCCATATCCTGGAACGCGCTGACGTGATGTTGACGGCGGTCGACGCGGATGCGACGCGGCTGGCGCGGGTGGAGGAAAACCTCAACCGGCTGCAGCTGGATGCCACGCTGATCGAAGGCGACGCCGCGCAACCCGAGACCTGGTGGGACGGCCAGCCGTACGACCGCATCCTGGCCGACGTGCCGTGCAGCGCCTCCGGCGTGGTGCGCCGCAACCCCGACATCAAATGGCTGCGCCGCCCCGACGACATCCCTCAATTTGCCGCGCAACAGGCCATTATGCTGGAGGCGCTCTGGCGACTGCTGGCCCCAGGTGGTACATTGCTTTACGCCACCTGCTCCCTTTTCGATGAAGAAAACGGCGGGCAAGTGCGTGCGTTCATGGCGCGCCACATGGGTGACGCCGAACGCTGTCCGCTTCCTGAACCTTTGTCCGACGGGTCGCTGCTGCCTGATGCCGAGCATGATGGTTTTTTTTACGCCCTGCTGCGCAAGATTTGACCAGGCGATCCGCTGGCTGGCCGCGCTGTTGCTCGGCGGCTGGCTGGTCGTGGGCAGTGCGCTGGCCAGCGACAACAGCGCGATCAAACAGGCCGTCATCCAGGCCACGCCGCAAGGCTATGCGCTGGATGCGGACATCGATATCGTGCTCAATCCCACCCTGGAAGACGCGCTGACCCGCGGCATCAACCTGCACTTCCTGCTGAAGCTGGAGCTGACCCGGCCCCGCAACTGGTGGTTTGACGAAGACATTGCCGAGCCGGTTCGCAAGATGCGAATTTATTACCACCTGCTGCTGCGTCGCTATGTCGTCGAATCGGGCTATACCACCCAGACCGCCGCCACCCTGGACGAGGCGCTGGCCCTGCTGGGGCGGGTGGAGAACTGGCAGG
>JAHJNP010000039.1 GCA_018820745.1 Gammaproteobacteria bacterium | reverse complement strand
GCTTTGCAGCGCGCCCGAGGTCGTCCACTCGCGCAGGAAGGCCTCGCAGTCGCCGAGCTTGAAGAAGTAGTGCTCGGAATCCTTGTGCACCGGCGTGGCGCCTGACACCGCCGACACCGGGTTCTTCAACTCGGTCGGGCTGTAGGTGGCGCCGCACACTTCGCAGTTGTCGCCGTACTGGTCGGCCGCGCCGCACTTGGGGCATTCGCCCTTGATGAAGCGGTCCGGCAGGAACAGGTTCTTCACCGGGTCGTACAGCTGGGCGATCGTCTTGACCTCGATCAGGCCGGCTTCCCGCAGGCGCAGGTAGATTTTGGAGGCCAACTCGCGGTTTTCATCCGAATGCGTCGAGTAGTAATGGTCGAAGCCGATGTTGAAGCCGGCGAAGTCGCGCGTGTGCTCGTCCCACACCCGGCCGATCAGCGTTTCCGGGGTGATGCCTTCCTTTTCCGCGCGCAGCATGATGGCGGTGCCGTGGGTGTCGTCGGCGCACAGGTAGCGGCAGTCGTGGCCGCGCATTTTCTGGAAACGCACCCAGATGTCGGTCTGGATGTATTCGACCAGATGGCCGAGGTGGATGCTGCCGTTGGCGTAGGGCAGGGCGGAGGTGACGAGGATCTGGCGGGACATGGAAAAAGCCGGGCGAATACCCAAGGGGCACAAGAGCCCGCCATTTTAACGGCTAGAAGCGCGAGCCGGGTTGCTTGAGGAATTCGATTTCCTCGGGGGTGCTGGGGCGCCCGAGCAACTCATTGCGGTGCGGAAAGCGGCCGAAGCGGGCTACGACGTCGCGATGCTTGCGGGCGTAATCGAGGAAACCGTCGAACAGTTGCCGCTCGTCGGCCGCGGCTTCGTTCGCCAGCTTCTCGTACAGCGCGACCGACCGGTCCTGCATCTCGATCGATTCGGCGTGTTCCAGCGGCAGGTAGACGAACACCCGTTCGATCGGGGTGACGCGCGCATCCTCGCCGCGCTCGATCATGTCCAGGGCGAGCGCCAGCGATCGCGCATCGTAGGCAAACGACTGGCCGTGGCCGCGATGGACGTGGTGCGGAAACTGGTCCAGCACCACGATCAGTGCAAGCCGTCCGCGCGGGGTGTTCGCCCAGCTGTCGAGCTCGCCCTTGCCCGCCGCGACGAGCGTTTCGGCAAAGCGCTCAACCACGATTTGATCGTTGGCAGCGGACTTGGCGAACCACAGCGGGCGCTGCCGCGCGGCGACCTCCGCCGCCGAACCCGGCGCGCCGAACCAGAAATCGAGCACCGCATCCGGCGTGGCAATCATCGCGGTCTCAGAAAATATCGTCGGGCAGGTTCTGGTGCGAACCGTCGCAGAACGGCTTGTCCAGGGTGTGCTTGCAGTTGCACAGCCATACCGTGGTCTTTTCCGCGATGACGAACGACAGGGGCTCCATGTCGGTGCCTTCGTGCGAGCCGTCGCAGAACGGCTGCGTCATCGAGCGACCACAGGTACACCAAAAATATTCACCGGCTTCGAGTTCGAGTTCGGCGGGATTGCGGTCATACACAACGGGTTCGGACATGGGGGACTCCTGCGCAAAAGGCGACATTCTAGCCGCATCGGCTGTTTTGAAAGCCGTACGGTCTTTGTGGTCAGGGAGTCTGCGAGAGCAGGTCGTGGATCATGCGCCGGAACACTTGCACCACGGCAGCCTGATCGAGATCCGGGTTGCGGATGGTACGGATCTGCAGGCCCTCGAACATCGCCGCGAGCGTTTCCACCATGCCGGCGAGGGCGGCCTCGCTGTCCTGATGGCCGGCGGCCAGCCGCTGGGTGCGGATGGTTGCAGCGAGGCTGGCGCGGCATTGGCGGTCGGCGGCGCGCACGATGTCGGCGACGCGGGGATTGCGTGCGGCTTCGGCGACGATTTCAAGCTGCAGCCCCGCTGTCCCAGGGTCGAGATTGTCTTCCACCCCCTCGACGGCACGCTCGATCATCGCCGACTTGACGTCGCCCGCAGCACGCAATTCGGCGGTCAGCGTCAGCAGGCGATCCAGGTCCCGGGCCACGATATCGGCAATGATCGCTTCCTTGTTTTCGAAGTAGTGATAGATGTGGCCGGTGCTCATGCCGGCCGCTTTCGAAATCTGCGCGATGCTGGTGCCGTGGAATCCGTGCTGGCGAAAGCAGTCCGCCGCGGCAACGCGGACCTGGGCACGCCGCGTTTCGGCGCGCGAGGCTTCGGACGGGTGGTCGAGGGTGACTGACATGTTTTCCTCCGGTCAGGGTCTGCAGGCGTTTACGGACTACGCAATCTTGCGCTTGAACTGATTCCAATATAGATTGAACGTTCATTCTATAATGTTTGTTCGATTTTGGGTCGCCTGGTCCGGGATGGGCTGGGGATCAAGCTCAATTTCAACAGCTTAATTTCACCCGCGCAATTTCAAGAGGCCACCCATGCAGATCCACCGCAAGCTGATGTTCAAACCCTTGGGCCTCGCGCTGGCGAGTGTCTTTCTGCTTGCCGCATGTGGCGGCAACGAACAGCAGAGCGCGGCCGGCGCGGCGGCGCAGCCCGCGCCGGCCGTCACGGTGCTGGTGGTGCAGGTCGAGTCGGTGCCGGTTGCGAGCGAGTTGCCCGGGCGCACCGCCCCCTATCTGATCGCCGAATTGCGGCCGCAGGTGACCGGCATCGTCAAGCAGCGCCTGTTCACGGAGGGCAGCGAGGTCAAGGCCGGCCAGGTGCTGTACCGGATCGACGCGGCCACGTATCAGGCGGCCGTCGACAGCGCCCGCGCCAGCCTTGCACGCGCCGAGGCGAATCTTGACGCGGCGCGACTGAAGGCCGAGCGCTATGCCGAATTGGTGAAGATCGAGGCGGTGAGCAAGCAGGCCAACGAAGAAGCCGTCGCCGCGATGAAACAGGCGCAGGCCGACGTCGGTTCAGCGAAGGCCGCGCTCGACCGGGCGCGCATCGACCTCGGTTACACCCGTGTTGCGTCGCCGATTGCGGGTCGCATCGGCCGCTCGACGGTGACGCCGGGGGCGCTGGTCACCGCGAACCAGGTGGCGGCACTCGCCACCGTGCAGCAGCTCGACCCGATCTATGTCGACCTGACGCAATCCAGCACTGAGCTGTTGCACATGAAGCGCGATCTCGAATCCGGCAAGCTGCAGCGCGTCAACGGCAACGCCGTGCCGGTGCAGCTGGTGCTGGAAGACGGCAGCCTCTACGGCACCGCGGGCAAGCTGGCATTCTCGGAAGTGACGGTCGACCAGGCCACCGGTAGCGTCACCCTGCGCGCGGTGTTCCCCAACCCCAAGGGCGAGCTGTTGCCCGGCATGTATGTGCGGGCGCGGCTGGCGCAGGGCGTGCAGGACAATGCCATCCGGGTGCCGCACGCGGCCGTGAGCCGCGACCCGAAAGGCAATGCGACCGTGATGCTGGTCAATGCCGAAAGCAAGGTCGAGCCGCGCGTCGTCAAGACGGCGCAGTCGCTCGGCGACCAGTGGGTGGTGACCGAGGGCCTGGCCGCCGGCGACCGCGTCATCGTGGAAGGCCTGCAGCGGGTGAGGCCGGGCGCGCCGGTGCAGGTGCAGGATCCAGCAGCGGCAAGTCCCGCAGCCGCCCCGGCGAAGTGAGGTAAGCGAACATGGCCAATTTCTTCATCGACCGCCCCATCTTTGCCTGGGTCATCGCCATCATCATCATGCTGGCAGGGGCGCTGTCCATCCTCGGCCTGCCGATATCGCAATATCCCGCCATCGCCCCGCCCGCGATCGCCATCAGCGCCAGCTATCCCGGCGCGTCGGCGAAGGCGGTGGAAGACTCGGTGACGCAGGTCATCGAGCAGAAGATGACCGGCCTCGACGGCCTGCTCTACATGAACTCGGCGAGCGATGCCTACGGCCGCACCTCGGTGACGCTCACCTTCAGCGCAGACACCGACCCCGACATCGCCCAGGTGCAGGTGCAGAACAAGCTGCAGACCGCGCTGCCCTTGCTGCCGCAGGCGGTGCAGCAGCAGGGCGTGCAGGTGGCGAAGTCGGCGCGCAACTTCCTCATGGTGATCGGATTCGTCTCGGCGGATGGCAATCAGACCGCCAACGACCTGTCCGATTTCGTCGTGTCCAGCGTGCAGGATTCGCTGTCGCGCGTCACCGGCGTCGGCGAGGTGCAGGTGTTCGGCTCGCAGTACGCGATGCGGGTGTGGCTCGACCCGGCCCGGCTGACCAGCTTCAGGCTCACCCCGGCCGACGTCAAGGCCGCGATCCAGGCGCAGAACACGCAGGTGTCGGCCGGCCAGCTCGGCGGCACGCCGGCCATGCCCGGCCAGGGCTTCAGCGCGACGATCACCGCGCAGAGCCGCCTGCAGAGCGTGGAAGAATTCAATGCCATCCTGCTGCGCACCTCGGCGCAGGGCGGCGAGGTGCGCCTCAAGGACGTCGCCCGCGTCGAGATCGGCGCCGAGAACTACGGTACCGTTGCGCGCTTCAACGGCCAGCCCGCCGCGGGTGTCGGCATCAAGCTCGCCGCCGGCGCCAACGCGCTGGAGACCGCCGATGCGGTGCGCGCCAAGCTCGCCGAGCTGCAGCCCTATTTTCCTGCCGGGGTGGAATCGGTGGTGCCTTACGACACCACGCCTTTCGTCCGGATTTCGATCGAGTCGGTGGTGATGACGCTGATCGAAGCCGTCGCGCTGGTGTTCCTGGTGATGTTCCTGTTCCTGCAGAACCTGCGCGCCACCCTCATTCCCACCATCGCGATCCCCGTGGTGCTGCTCGGTACCTTCGGCGTGATGGCGGCGTTCGGCTTCTCGATCAACACCCTGACCATGTTCGGCATCGTGCTGGCGATCGGGCTGCTGGTGGACGACGCCATCGTGGTGGTGGAAAACGTCGAGCGTGTGATGAGCGAGGAGGGCCTGTCGCCGAAGGCAGCGACCAAGAAATCGATGCGCCAGATCACCGGCGCGCTGGTCGGCATCGGCCTGGTGCTGTCGGCGGTGTTCGTGCCGATGGCCTTCTTCGGCGGCTCCACCGGCGTGATTTACCGCCAGTTCTCGATCACCATCGTGTCGGCGATGGCGCTGTCGGTGCTGGTGGCGATCGTGTTCACCCCGGCCTTGTGCGCCACCATGCTGAAGCCCGTGCAAAAAGGCCACGGCCACGGCGAAGGTCGTTTTCTGGGTGGCTTCTTTGGCTGGTTCAACCGCATGTTCGCGCGCAACACGCAGCGCTATGAATCGGCGGTGGGCGGCATCCTCAAGCGCAGCGTGCGCTACCTCGCCATCTATCTGGCGATCGTCGCGGTGCTGGCCCTGCTGTTCGCACGCATGCCCACGTCTTTCCTGCCGGAAGAGGATCAGGGCATCATGTTCAACCAGATCATGCTGCCTGCCGGCGCCACCCAGGAACGCACGCTGGAGGTGCTGAAGAAGGTCGAGCGCCATTACCTGGAAAACGAAAAGGACACCGTGCGCGCGGTGTTCACCGTGGCCGGCTTCAGCTTCGGCGGCAGCGGCCAGAACATGGGCATCGGCTTCGTCAACCTGAAGCACTGGGACGAACGCCGTGCGCCCGGCATGGACGTGAAATCGGTGGCGGGTCGCGCGATGGGCGCGTTCTCGCAGATCCGCGAGGCGATGGTGTTCGCCTTCGTGCCGCCGGCGGTGATCGAGCTCGGCACCTCGAGCGGATTCAACGTGCAGCTGCAGGATCGTTCCGGCCTCGGCCACGAGGCCTTGATCGCCGCGCGCAACCAGTTCCTCGGCATGGCGGCGCAGGACGCGCGCCTGGTGGGCGTGCGTCCCAACGGCCAGGACGACACGCCCGAGTACCAGCTCGACATCGACCATGCCAAGGCCGGGGCGCTCGGCGTGACGGTGGCCGACATCAACGACACCCTGTCCACCGCCTGGGGCGGCACCTACGTCAACGACTTCATCGACCGCGGCCGCATCAAGAAGGTGTATCTGCAGGCCGACGCCAGCGCGCGCATGACGCCGGAAGATCTCGGCAAATGGTATGTGCGCAACAAGGCCGGCGAGATGGTGCCGTTCTCCGCCTTTACCCAGGCCAAATGGAGCTACGGTTCGCCCCGCCTCGAGCGCTACAACGGCCAGTCCTCGGTCGAGCTGCTCGGCCAGGCCGCGCCGGGCCTGTCGTCGGGCGAGGCGATGAAGGCGGTGGAAGACATCATGGCCCAGCTGCCGCCCGGCATCGGCTACGAGTGGACCGGCACCTCCCTGGAGGAACGCCGCAGCGGTTCGCAGGCGCCGGCGCTGTATGCGCTGTCGCTGCTGGTGGTATTCCTCTGCCTGGCCGCGCTGTATGAAAGCTGGTCGGTGCCGTTCGCGGTGATGCTGGTGGTGCCGCTCGGCGTGGTCGGCGCGCTGCTGGCCGCCACCGGGCGCGGGCTGTCGAACGACATCTACTTCCAGGTCGGCTTGCTCGCCATCATCGGCCTGTCGTCGAAGAACGCCATCCTGATCGTCGAATTTGCCAAGGCGGAAATGGACGCCGGCAAGGATCTCGTCACCGCCACCCTGGACGCCGTGCGCATGCGCCTGCGCCCGATCCTGATGACCTCGCTTGCGTTCGGCCTCGGCGTGCTGCCGCTGGCGCTCGCCACCGGCGCCGGCTCCGGCAGCCAGAACGCGATTGGCACCGGCGTGCTTGGCGGCACCATTGCCGCCACCGCACTCGGCATCTTCTTCGTGCCGCTGTTCTACGTGGTGATCAAGCGCATGTTCAAGGACAAGCCGCGGGCGGATAGCGCGTCTCCCGTTCCGGTTCCGCAGGAGGTCAAATGATGAGCACGCTCCGCACCCTGAGCGTCGTGCTCGCCGCCACCCTGACCGGCGCCTGCACGATGATCCCGGACTACCCGCGCCCCGCGGCGCCGGTTCCGACAACGTTCCCGAATGCGGCGCCGACCGGGTCCCCGGCGGCGGTGCCGCCGGCAGACGCCATCGCCTGGCGCGACTACTTCGCCGATGCGCGCCTGCGCGAGGTGATCGCGCTGGCGCTGGCCAACAACCGCGACCTGCGCGTCGCCGCACTCAACATCGAGAAGGCACGCGCGCAGTACCGCATCCAGCGCGCCGACCTGTTTCCCGCGATCGGTGCGACCGCCAGCCAGACCGTACAGCGCCTGCCGG
>JAHJNP010000038.1 GCA_018820745.1 Gammaproteobacteria bacterium | reverse complement strand
GCTACTTCGCCTGCCACTGGTGCCACGTCATGCAGCGCGAAAGCTACAAGAATCCGCAGATTGCCGCGCTGCTCAACCGCGATTTCATCCCGGTCAAGGTCGACCGCGAACTCAATAGCGGGCTCGACGATGCCCTGCAGACCTTCTCGGCACAACTCAATGGCGTCGCCGGCTGGCCCCTGAATGCCTTCGTCACGCCCGAAGGTTTCCCGGCGTTTGTTCTGCTGTATGCCCCGCCGGACGATTTCAGCAAGCTATTGACCCATCTCGCGGGACGCTGGACGGCGGATCCCGCCGGTATCCGCCGCCTGGCCCGGCAGGCCGCGCCACCCCCTGCGCAGCGCCCCGCCCGTGCGCCGCTGAGCGCCGAGCGCAGCGCACGCGCCTGGCAGCAGTTCGTCGCAAGCGCGTGGCAGGAGGCCGATACCTTGCATGGCGGCTTCGGCCAGGTCAGCAAGTTTCCGATGGCGCCGCAACTGCATGCCTTGCTGGAGCGCCAGGCGCGGCAGCCGGACGCCAAGCTGGCCGGCTTTCTGCGCCTGACCTTTGACCAGATGGCGTCGCGCGGGCTGCGCGACCATGTCGGCGGCGGGTTTTTCCGCTACACCACGGATCCTGGCTGGGACACGCCGCATTTCGAGAAAATGCTTTACGACAACGCGCAGCTGGCCGTGCTCTACCTGCGCGCAGCCAGCGTGCTGGGCCAGCCGCACTATCGCGCGATCGCGCGCGGCACGCTCGACTTCATGCGGGAGGAATTGCTGGACGCCAGCGGCGGCCTGTACAGCAGCACCTCGGCGGTGGACGAGGCGGGCAGGGAAGGCGCGACCTACCTGTGGGAACCCGACGAACTGAAACGCCGCCTGTCGCCCGACGCCTACGCCGCGGCACGACGGGTATGGCGGCTCGACGCCGCGCGCAGTTTTGACGCCGGCTATCTGCCCGCGGAATACCGCGAGCCGACGGCCGGCGAGCGTCGTCTGCTGGCCGATGCCGCGCGCGTGCTGCGTCCCCTGCGACGCGCCCGCAGCCTGCCCAAGGACGACAAGCTGAACGCCGGCCTCAACGGCCTGGCGCTGTCGGCGTTCAGCCAGGCCATTCAACTCGATCCGGCCTATCGTCAGCATGCCGACCGCCTGCAGCGTTTTGTGCTGACGCGCCTGGTTCGGGAAGGGCGCCTGGTGAAGGCGATGGCGCGTGGCCAGGTGCTGCTGGATGCCGAACTGGAGGACTACGCCTACGTCGTTCAGGGCTTGCTCGACCATGCCGAGGCCACCGGCAACGGCCAATCGCGCGCGCAGGCGCAGCAGCTCGCGCGCAACGCCTGGCAACTGTTCTGGAGCGAGAAGGGGTGGAAACATGAGGCGCAGCCCCTGCTGGCCACGCTGCAGGCCGAGCCGGCGCTGGCCGACGGTGCCCTGTATTCGCCGTCCGAGGTGCTGGTGCTGGCCAGCCTGCGTTTGCCGGATCCGGCCCTGCAACAGCTGGCGCGAACCGCTGCCGGCTGGCGGTTGCCTGCAATGGAGCGGGATGCGTATTCCTATCCCAGCCGCGTTCGGGTGCTGGCGCAGGCGCCGCCGGACGCATGATGGGTTCGGCGGCGATTGGGCAGGTATAGGGTGCGGTAAGGGGGGCGGTCGGCGCCGGACCGAAGCCATGCGGCAGGTTCGGCAGGTTCGGCAGGTTCGGCAGGTTCGGCAGGTTCGGGGATCCCGGCCAGGCCAGAAGCGCAGCGGGATAGGCGCCGGCACCCGCGTGGCGCCCCCTGGCAGACAGGCCGCGCAAGCGCGACCCAATCGGTTCAGTTCAGCTCGGGTTCCAGCGCCGGCTCAAGCGTGCGCTGCATGGGCCGCCGTCCGACCAGGACTTTCAGGTCCAGCGATTGCTGCTTGCGCAGCACCGTGAGCTGCGCGACCTCGGCCGGCTTCAGCGCGGCGATCAGGTTGAGCAGCGTGGCCGAATTGGACACCTCCTTGCCGTTGACCGCCAGCAGGATGTCGCCCGGGTGGACGCCGCCGGCGTCGGCCGGCCCGCCTTTCAGCACGCCCGCAATCAGCGCCCCTTCTGCGCTTTTCAGGTTGAAGGACTCGGCCAGTTCGGGCGTCATGTCCTGCACCTCGATGCCGACCCAGCCGCGCGTCACGCTGCCGGACTGGATGATCTGTTCCATCACCTGGCGTGCGATGCTGACCGGAATGGCGAAGCCGATGCCTTGCGAGCCGCCGGTGCGCGAATAGATCGCACTGTTGACCCCGACCAGATTGCCTGCCACATCGACCAGCGCGCCGCCCGAGTTGCCGGGATTGATGGCGGCGTCGGTCTGGATGAAGTTCTCGAAGGTGTTGATGCCGAGACGGGTGCGGCCGAGCGCGCTGACAATGCCCGCGGTGACGGTCTGGCCGACGCCGAACGGATTGCCCACCGCCAGCACCCAGTCGCCCACCTTGAGGCTGTCTATCTGGGCGAAGGTGATCGCAGGCAGGTCGTCAGCGTCGATTTTCAGGACGGCCAGATCGGTCTCGGGATCGGCGCCGACCACGCGCGCAGGCAGGGTCTGGCCGTTTGCCAGCGCCACCTGGATTTCGTCGGCGGCTTCGACCACGTGATGGTTGGTGAGGATGTAGCCATTCGCGCTGACGATGACGCCCGACCCCAGGTTGGAGACTTCGCGCGGGCGTTCATCCAGCCGGTCGCCAAAGAAATAGCGGAAGATCGGGTCCTGCAGGGCGGGGTGAACCGGCGTGCGCACCTTTTGCTGGGTGAAGACGTTGACCACCGACGGGATCACTTTTTGCGCGGCCGGGGCGAAGGATTCGCTCTTGGCGACCGCGCCGCCCGCCGGCTGCGGCGCCTGCTGGATGGTGAGGCTCTGCCGCTGCGGCTGCCATCGCACGAGATCGGGCTTGAACAGGACGATGATGAACAGCACGCCCAGTGCCACTGTTGTGGATTGGGCAAAAAGCAACCAGAGTTTGCGCATAGTGATTAAATTCATGGACTTGGCGCGTTTGCGCCACCCGGCGATTATAGCCCAGGGGAGGCGTTGCATTGCGTTATCGCTACAACGGGCTTCCGGAAAGTGCGGCAAATTGGTTAGAATGCCGGTTTTATCGAAAACACCTTCAGGTCAGGTAAACATGAGCCAGGAAGTCGATGGGCAAAAAGTGGACGCACGTAAACGAAAATTCCTGATCGCCGCGACCAGCGCTATTGGCGGGGTCGCCGTGGCAGGCGTGGCGGTGCCGCTGGTGATGAGCATGATGCCGAGCGCGCGTGCCAAGGCGGCGGGCGCACCGGTGGAAGTGGATATCGACAAGATCGAGTCGGGCATGCTGCTGACGGTCGAGTGGCGTGGCAAGCCGGTGTGGATCGTCAATCGCACCCCGGAAATGCTCGATCTGTTGGCCAAGCACGACGACCAGCTGAACGACCCCAACAGTGAAATGCCGCAGCAGCCCGAATACTGCAGAAATGCCACCCGTTCGATCAAGCCGGAATACCTGGTGGCGGTCGGCATCTGCACCCACCTCGGCTGCTCGCCCACCTTCCGCAAGGAAGTCGGCGCGGCCGACCTCGGCGGCGACTGGCCGGGCGGCTTCTTCTGCCCCTGCCACGGTTCGCGTTTCGACCTCGCCGCACGCGTGTTCAAGGGTGCTCCCGCCCCGACCAACCTGGTCATTCCGCCTCATCAATACCTCAGCGATGCCAGATTGCTGATCGGTGTGGACGCAAAAGGAGTCTAAATAATGTCTGCCCTGCAAAAAATGATGGGTTGGATCGATGATCGCTTCCCGCTCACCGCCACCTACAAGGCGCACCTGTCCGAGTACTATGCGCCCAGAAACTTCAACTTCTGGTATTTCTTCGGTTCGCTGGCGCTGCTGGTGCTGGTGATCCAGATTGTCACCGGCATTTTCCTCACCATGAACTACAAGCCGGATGCGGAGCTCGCCTTCATATCCGTCGAGTACATCATGCGCGACG
>JAHJNP010000037.1 GCA_018820745.1 Gammaproteobacteria bacterium | reverse complement strand
CGACCCGGACGTCGTCGTACTCCGCGCGCGCGAGCGGCATGAAGCGCGGGTCGCGAAAGGCTGCGGCGAGCGCGTTCTCCCGCACGTCCAGCCCCAGCGGGCGATGCGCCTCCAGCGTGCCGATGCAGCCGCGCAACTCGCCCTGCCGGGTCAGGGTGACGAAGCTGGCCCCGGGCTCGGCCATCCACGGCTGGGCCGACGGCACTGGCAGATGCGCCCAAAACTGTTTGGCGATCTCGGCGCGCGCCAGCGTCAGCAGGGACGCGCCTTTTTCCGCCTCCGCCTGGTCGGCCTCGACCTTGCGGCTTTTCCCGGGACTGGCTGCGGCCGTAAACGCGAAGGCGGCATAGCCGACCACCTGTTCGGGGTCGCCGGCGGTGTCGCTGGAATTGCGCACATCCAGCGCCATCGGGTGCAGGCCGTGGCGCCGTGCCGCCAGCAGCAGGCCGTTGACCGGCGTGGCGCCGCAGGCCTGCTCGTGGCTGAGATGCGGATCCAGCGCCAGGATGGCGTCCACGGTGGCACCATCCACCTTGCGCGCGAGCGCGTCGGGGAGGAAGTGCGACAGGTCGGAGCTGATCACGATCAGCGTCTCGTCGCCGCCCCACACCTGCTCCAGCACCGCGGCCACCTCGTCCGCGGTGGCCTCGCCCACCGCCAGCGGCAACAGCAGAAAATCGCCCAGCACCTGCTGCAGGAAAGGCAGCTGCACCTCCAGCGAATGTTCCATCTGGTGCGCCGCCGTGCTGGTGGTCACCTGCGGCAGATCGGCGATGCCCTGCATCGCCTCGCGATCCAGCTGGATCTCGCCGAGCGGGGTGGCAAAGCGCTCCACCCCGGGCAGCGCCAGCCCGCGCACATAGACGCGATGGGTGGGCCCAAGCAGCACCACCCGGCTAATGCGGCCGCGCAGTTCGGCCAGCCGCGCATAGGCGCTGGCGGCGACCGCGCCGGAATAGATGTAGCCCGCGTGCGGCACGATCAGCGCCTTCGGCGCGTGCGGCGCGTCGGCTGCCGGGGCATTCGCCAGCAGGTCGGCCAGCGTTTGCCGGAGCACGGCGGGGTTGTCCGGATAGAACATTCCCGCCACGGCGGCGGGGCGGATAGCAGGCATGCGGCATTCCCTCCTTTCTCAAGCTTAGTAGATGTGGGGGAATTGCCCGGGTTTCAAGCCGGACCTGCCGGACAGCGCGTTTCGGCCGATAATGTTCCGTTCAGGCGGCCGAAACCGCCATCGTTTCCAGGACAAGCAACGAGAGAAGCATGCGTTCATTCAAAGCTGCCGACGAAGACGCGCTGTTGAAGGCGATCCTGCAGGAATCGGCCAACGAGATTCTGGTCTTCGACGCGGAGACCCTGCAGATCATCCAGGCCAATCCGGCCGCGGCAAAAAACCTGCAACGCCCGCTCAAGGCCCTGCGACAGTTGACGCCGCTGGATTGCCTGTCCGCAGAGGATGCGCACACCTTCACCACCCTGCTGGCCGTTCTGCAAAGCGGCAAAAAGCGCCGGGCCTCGTTCAATGCCCACTGCTGTCGCAGCGACGGCAGCTGCTATCCGGTTGAAGCCAAACTGTCCCGCTCGGCCGGCCAGGGCAAACCGATCTTCATCTGGATCGCCAGCGATGTCAGCCAGCGCGAGGCGACCCAGCAGGCGCTGGCGCACTCAGCGTCGGATTTGCGCGCCATCGTCGCGCACATCCCGGGCATGGCCTTCCAGGTGCTGCGCACGCCCGACGGCAGCACCTCGCTACGCTACGTCAGCGACCAATCCGCGCAGCTGCTGGGCATCAAGGCGGCGGCCCTGCGCGCCGATCCGGAACGCTTCTTCAAGCTGATCATGCAAGAGGACAAGGCCGACTATCTGGCACGTCTGGCCGCGTCTGGCGGCGTCCACATGAGCTTCAACTGGGAAGGCCGCATCTGGATGGAAGCCTGGAAGGACGTGAAGTGGGTGAACATCCGCGTCAGCCAGCGCGAGGCGCCGGACGGCCTGATCTGGGACGGCATCATGCTGAACGTGACCAAGAGCCGGCTGGCCGAAGCCGAAATCCGGCGTTCGCGGGCGCAACTCGCCGCACTGGCCGCGCACGTCGAATCGGTCAGGGAGCAGGAGCGCCTGCACCTGGCGCGCGAAGTGCATGACGACCTCGGCGGCAATCTCACCGCCATCAAGATCGGTCTGTCGTGGCTGATGCGGCATCTGCCGCCCGGCGAGCTCAACCTGTACAAGCGCACCGCCTATCTCGACAATGTGGCCAACCAGACCATCGACGCCACGCACCGCATAGCGTCCAGCCTGCGGCCGCCGGTGCTGGATTTCGGCATCGTGTCCGCCATCGAATGGCAACTGGAGCGCTTTGGCCAGAATACCGACATCGCCTACGAATTCAGCGCGCCCGATGACGCCATTCCACTCGGCCCGGACATCGCGATCGCCGTGTTCCGCATCGTGCAGGAAGCCTTGACCAACGTGGCCAAACACGCCCATGCCACCCAGGTCAAAGTGGCCCTTGCGCGGCAACCGGACAGCCTGCTGCTGACGGTCACCGACAACGGCCGGGGCATCCAGCCGGGGCAAGGCAAGAACAGCGCGCACGGCTTTGGCCTGCTCGGCATGAGCGAGCGCGCCGCCGCGCTGGGCGGCGAACTCAGCGTCGCGCCCGCCAAGCGGCGCGGCACCCAGGTCAGCCTGCGCATTCTTCTGCCCGCCACGGCAAAATGACGGCATAATCGGTCAAAACAACAAGCAGAGAATTTTTGTGGCTGTAGCAAAACCGTATCGCATCCTGATCGTCGACGACCATGCCATCGTGCGCGAAGGGCTCAAGCAGATCCTGTCCGAAGTCGACGACATCGAAGTCGCCAGCGAGGCAGACTGTTCCAGCCGCGCCCTGCAGATGGCCCGGCTCGAACCCTGGGATATGGTGCTGATGGACATCTCGATGCCCGACCGCAGCGGCCTCGAAACCCTGGAACTGATGAAAAAGGAGCATCCCGGCATCAAGGTACTGATGCTGTCCATGCATCGCGAAACCCAGTACGCCGTGCGTGCGCTGAAGACCGGCGCCGCCGGCTACCTCAACAAGCAGAGCGCGCCCAATCAGCTGGTCGACGCCATCCGCCTGGTCGCCTCCGGCAAGAAATACATCAGCCCGGAAGTCGCCCAGGAGCTCGCCAACCAGGTCAGCGGCGAACGCGAAGGCCCACCGCACGAAGGCCTCTCCAACCGCGAATACCAGACCCTGTGCCTGATCGCCTCCGGCCTTCCCGTCTCCGCCATCGCCGACCAGCTCGCCCTGTCGGTCAAGACCATCAGCATGTACCGCGCCCGCCTGCTGAAAAAGATGCAGCTCAAGAACAACTCGGAACTGACCCATTACGCCATCAAGCAAGGCCTGCTGGATTAAGGGTCAGGGGTCAGGGGTCAGGATTAAAACCTGATCGGCCCGGGGGTTCCCGCGCGTGCCCGCATTCCACCCCATCCGCATGGTGATAACCTGCAACGCGCGGAAATGCCCGGGTTTTCCGGCTCTAATCCGCCCTTCACTCCTCCCCTGCCCGCCTTACCATGCGAAGCATAGTAAAAGGCCCAAGCGGGGCCGGGATGCACACATGGCCGAACCCACCGTCAAGATCAATGTTTCGAACCCCACCGAGGTGGCGCGCGAAACCCTGCGCCGCCTTGCGATGCGGCGGATCGCGCCGACCCCGGACAACTACCAGACGCTGTACGACGAAATCGTGGGCGTGCCCAGCGCGCCGGCCAACAAGGCCACCGCCGAAACGGCACTGGCCGGACTGGTCAGCGACCTGCAGGAGCACCACCCGGCGCTGTCGGCCCAGGTGGCCAGCCTCAACAAGGCCATCGGCAAGAACGACTGGCGGCAGTGCAGCTGGCAGCTGTCCGAAATCGCCGTGCAGCTGAAGCCGCAGCCGGTGAGGCCACAGGCAATCGAAAAGGCAGCGCTGCCGCAGGACGACGGCCTGGCCCCGCTGCGCGACCTGCTGGCCAAAACCCTCGAATTCGGCGTCGCCTCGCAGCTCACCCACACCCCGCGCCTGGTGGAGCAGACCCAGCAGATTGCCGTCGCCGTGCGCGAGGCCGGCAGCGCCGCCGCCCTGCTCAAGGCCGCAGCCGGGCTGAAAAACCTGTGGGTCGGCATCGAGCTGCAAGCTTCCGACGCCCACAACCAGCAGGAAACGCTCAAGCGCATTCTGCTGCTGCTGGTGGAAAACATCGGCGAGCTGCTGGACGACGACACCTGGCTGCGCGGCCAGCTCGACATGGTGCAGGAAGTCGTCGCCGGCCCGAGCCGGATCCAGTCGCTGCAGGAAGCCGAAAAGCGGCTCAAGGAAGTCATCTACAAGCAGGGCATGGTCAAGCACGGCCTGCGCGAGGCCACTGCCACGCTAAAGGCCACCATGACCACCTTCGTCAGCCGCCTCAGCGACGTGCTGGCCGCCAACGACGAATACCAGGGCAAGATCAGCACCCACGTCGAGCGCATCAAGGGCACCGAAGACGTGGTGGAGCTCAACCGCATTCTCGAAAGCCTGCTCGACGAAACCCGCAGCGCGCAGGCCGACAACCGGCGCGCGCACGACCAGCTGGTTCACGAGCGCGATTCCGCGCTGCAGGCCGAAAGCCGCATCCAGCAGCTGGAAGACCAGCTGGCCCAGATGAGCGCCCTGGTGCGCGAAGACCCGCTCACCCACAGCCTCAACCGGCGCGGGCTCGACGACGAGTTCGCCCGCGAGTCCTCGCGCGCCGACCGCCACAAGACCCCGTTCTGCATCGCCGTGCTGGACATCGACAACTTCAAGGTGCTCAACGACAAGCGCGGCCACAAGACCGGCGACGAAGCACTGATCCATCTGGTCAAGATCGCAAAAGAAGAACTGCGTCTCACCGACCACATCGCGCGCCTGGGCGGCGAGGAATTCCTCATCATCATGCCCAACACGCCGCTCGACGAGGCCGCCAAAATCATCACCCGCCTGCAGCGCAGCCTCACCAAGAAATATTTCCTCGACAACAACGAGAAGGTGCTCATCACCTTCAGCGCCGGCGTCGCCGAACGCACCGTGGGCGAATCGCAGGAAGCCAGCATCGGCCGCGCCGACAGCGCCATGTACGAAGCCAAGCACAGCGGCAAGAACCGCGTCTGCGTGGCGCCGGCCGCGACCGCGGAAGCAGGCTAGTCGAAGATCATGGCCATGCGTCCCTTCTTTATTAATACAGCCCCGCCATCGCAGAAATCCGCGATGACCGCCGCATCCCCCTGTAGGCGCGGCGCCTTTATGCCCTCGGGTGCTCGCCTCGATTTCGCCCCCCTGCAATCACCACGGCATCGGGCCGGGGGCGGGGTTCCTGCAGCAATCAGCGCAGCCTATCGACCCGAATCTTCATTCCTGAAGCCCTTGCAGAATTTTTGAAACATGGCCTTAACTTTCTCCAACCCTCGACGATTCCTCACACAACGGCGGTTCATGTGGCCCAAGCGGGCAAACCAAAGTTGACGGCACGAGCCGAATCAATCGACCCACTTAAGGAGAAACATCATGGCAGCAGTAATCAACACCAACATTGCTTCGATCAACGCCCAGCGCAACCTGACCTCATCGCAGAGCGCGCTGACCACCTCGTTGCAGCGTCTGTCTTCCGGCCTGCGCATCAACAGCGCCAAGGACGACGCCGCCGGCCTGGCGATTTCCGAGCGCTTCACCACCCAGATCCGCGGCCTCAACCAGGCCGTGCGCAACGCCAACGACGGCATTTCGCTGGCGCAGACCGGTGAAGGCTCGCTCAACGAACTGACCCAGAACCTGCAGCGCATCCGCGAACTGGCAGTGCAGTCGGCCAACGCCACCAACAGCTCGTCCGACCGCTCCGCGCTCGACCTCGAAGTCAAGCAGCGCCTGGCGGAAATCGATCGCATCTCCTCGCAGACCTCGTTCAACGGCCGCAAGATCCTCGACGGCAGCTTCGGCAACGCCACCTTCCAGGTCGGCGCCAACGTCGGCGAGACCATCAGCGTCGACTTGGCCACCAGCATGCGGCAGAGCTCTATCGGCGCCACCGCCACCTCTGCTTCGACGGACCTGAGCGCAGTGTTTACCGCGGCCACGACCGGAACGCCGGCTACGCCGGCAACCTCTGGCGCACTGGGTGTATTTACTGCGGGCGGCCTTGCGACCGGTGGCACCAACTACACCTACACGCTGACGCTGGATGATGGCGCGAACCCTGCTACGACTATCACCGATACAGTGGCTGCAGCCGGTACCGGAACGGATGTGACCTTCGCGGCGGCGCTTACCTCTGCCGGCTTCACAGCCGACGGCACTACGGTTGGTGGCTTCACCATCAACTACGGGGCGGCTGATATAGCGACCGCGCTTTCCACTGGCACTCTAAGCTTTTCGCGCGCCGACGGCGTCGACTTCACTACCAGCGAAGCTTTCGGTGGCGATAGCACGCCGGCCTCTACAGTCGGCTTTGGCGCTGCGGGTAACCTATCCGTCTTGTCCGCTGATGGTGTCCCTGCTGTGTCGTCAGCGCCTGCTGGCACTGTGACCGTCGCCGACAACTTCAGCATCCAGCTCGGCTCGGGAACTGCGGTCAACGTGGCCAACAAAATTTACACCTCAGCGCAGGAGTTGACCGACGCGATCAACACCGCGCTGGGGGGCAATGCCACTGCCAGCCTGGACGCCACGACCAACAAGGTCAGCATCAACTCGGCCGAGACCGTCGCCGTCACGGGCACCACCGGCACCACCACGCTGGGCTTTGCTGCCTCGGTTGCCAAAAGCGGCAGTCTGGCTTCGGTTGACGTGCTGAGCGTGGCGAATTCGGAGGACACGATGCGGCGCATCGACTCCGCGCTGACCTCGGTCTCCACGCTGCGCAGCACCTTCGGCGCGATCCAGAACCGCTTCGAGTCGACCATTTCCAACCTGTCGGCCACGGCGGAGAACCTGACTGCATCCCGCAGCCGGATTCAGGACACGGACTTCGCGATGGAAACGGCTTCGCTGACCCGCGGCCAGATCCTGCAGCAGGCCGGTGTGGCGATGCTGGCGCAGGCCAACCAGCTGCCGAACACGGTGCTGTCGCTCCTGCGTTAATCAAGGCAAGACCCCCCGGCCGGCCAACCCGGCCGGGGTTTTAGATGAAGGAGCGGCGAAATGCTCATCCAGAATGCAAACAGTATGGCTCAGGCGCAACCGCCTGCAAGGCTCGCCGGCGACGGCGGGCCTGTTGCCGTTGTGGCGCCCGCCAACCCCCAGGCCCGGCCTGCGGTGGCACCCGTGTTGCCGCAAACCGCGGTCAATCCGGCGGCGGAGCAACCCCCGTCCGCCACGCAACTGCAGAATGCGGTGGACAGCCTGAACAAGGCGTTGCAGCAGTCGAACAAGAACCTGGAATTTACCGTTGACACCGAAACGAAAGATCCGGTGGTCAAGCTGGTGGATTCGGAAACCGGCGATGTCATCCGCCAATACCCCTCTGAGGAAGCGTTGTCGATCGCCCGGGCGATCGACACGTTTCAGCAGGGGATGTTGATCAAGCAGGAAGCCTGAGGCGACAACGACCATGGCCACGAGTCTTGACGTCAGCAGCATTGTCAGCCAACTGATGGCGGCTGAACGGCAACCGCTCAACAAGTTCTCGGCGCAGGAAGCCGGCT